>NZ_JBEZNF010000020.1:0-179896 GCF_040653095.1 Streptomyces sp. NPDC048057 | reverse complement strand
CCGGTGGTCGGAAAGCCCCTCTACGGCACCCTGCACGGCGCCAAGAAGGGCCTGAAGGACTTCATCGCCCCGCAGGGCATGTTCGAGGACCTGGGTCTGAAGTACGTCGGCCCCATCGACGGCCACGACATCGACGCCCTGGAGTCCGCGCTGGCGCGCGCCAAGCGCTTCGGCGGGCCCGTGATCGTGCACTGCCTCACCGAGAAGGGCCGCGGCTACCAGCCCGCCCTCCAGGACGAGGCGGACCGCTTCCACGCCGTGGGCGCCATGGACCCGCTGACCTGCGCCCCGCTCGTACCGCCCGGCCGACCGTCCTGGACCGCCGTGTTCGGGGACGAGATGGCGGCGATCGGCGCCGAGCGCCCCGACGTCGTCGCGATCACCGCGGCCATGCTGCACCCGGTGGGGCTGACCCGGTTCGCCAAGGCGTTCCCCGACCGCGTCTACGATGTGGGGATCGCCGAGCAGCACGGCGCGGTCTCCGCGGCCGGGCTCGCCACCGGCGGTCTCCACCCGGTGTTCGCGGTGTACGCCACCTTCCTCAACCGCGCCTTCGACCAGGTGCTGATGGACGTGGCCCTGCACCGCTGCGGGGTGACCTTCGTGCTGGACCGCGCCGGCGTCACCGGCACCGACGGCGCCTCCCACAACGGCATGTGGGACATGTCCGTCCTCCAGGTCGTCCCCGGTCTGCGCATCGCCGCACCGCGCGACGCCGAGCGGCTGCGCGAGGAGCTGCGGGAGGCCCTGGACGTGAGCGACGCACCCACCGTGCTGCGCTTCCCCAAGGAGTCGGTGGGGCCCGAGATCCCGTCGCTGGGGCGCATCGGCGGGATGGACGTGCTGCGGCGCACGGCGGAGCCCGACGCCGCCTGCCCGCCCGACGTGCTGCTGGTGTCGGTGGGCGCCCTGGCGCCCGTCTGCCTCCAGGCCGCGGAGCTGCTGGCGGAGCGCGGCGTCAGCTGCACCGTCGTCGACCCGCGGTGGGTCAAACCCGTCGACGAACACCTCCCGCCGCTGGCGGCGCTGCACCGCCTGGTCGCCGTCGTGGAGGACAACAGCCGCAGCGCGGGCGTGGGGTCGGCGATCGGGCAGGCGCTGCGCGACGCCGGCGTCGACGTGCCGCTGCGGACCCTCGGCCTCCCGGAGCAGTTCCTCGCCCACGCCAAGCGGGCGGAGGTCCTCGCCGACGTGGGCCTGACACCGGTGGAGATCGCCGGGCACATCAGCGCCGCCCTGGCGGGGAAGCGCACGGACGCGCTCAAGGACGCGGCGGCGGGTTCCGTGACCGGTTCTGCGATCGGTTCCGTGGCCGGTTCTGCGACGGGTTCTGCGACGGGCAAGGAGCACTGAGGCACATGACCGACCTGCCGACAGGCGTCGAGTCGCATCCCGAAGCGGCCTCCGGCGCGGCGCCCCCGGGCGGCACCGGAGGGTTCGACCTGACGGCGCTGCTCGCCGAGCGCGGCGCCGAGCGCTACGCACTGCACTCCCGGCACCTCAACCACCAACTGCCGCGGATGCTGCACACCATCGGCTTCGACAAGACCTACGAGCGGGCCGAGGGCGCGTACTTCTGGGACGCCGACGGCAACGACTACCTCGACATGCTCGCCGGCTTCGGCGTGATGGGCCTCGGCCGGCACCACCCCGTCGTCCGCAAGGCACTGCACGACGTCCTGGACGCCTCGCTGGCCGACCTCACCCGCTTCGACTGCCAGCCCCTGCCCGGGCTGCTCGCGGAACAGCTGCTCGCGCACAGCCCGCACCTGGACCGGGTCTTCTTCTCCAACAGCGGTACGGAGTCGGTGGAGACGGCCCTGAAGTTCGCCCGGTACGCCACCGGCCGCCCCAGGGTGCTCTACTGCGCGCACGCCTTCCACGGGCTGACCTGCGGCTCGCTCTCCGTCAACGGCGAGTCGGGCTTCCGCGACGGCTTCGCACCGCTGCTGCCGGACACCGCCGTGCCGCTGGGCGACCTGGCGGCCGTGGAGCGGGAGCTGGCCCGCGGGGGCGTGGCCGCCCTCGTGGTGGAGCCGATCCAGGGCAAGGGCGTGCACGAGGCGCCGCCGGGCTTCCTGCGCGCCGCCCAGGAGCTGCTGCACCGCCACAAGGCCCTGCTGATCGCCGACGAGGTGCAGACCGGCCTCGGCAGGACCGGGGACTTCTACGCGTACCAGCACGAGGAAGGGGTGGAGCCGGACCTGGTGTGCGTCGCCAAGGCCCTGTCCGGCGGGTACGTGCCCGTCGGAGCGACCCTCGGCAAGGACTGGATCTTCAGGAAGGTCTATTCGTCGATGGACCGCGTCCTCGTCCACTCCGCCAGTTTCGGGTCCAACGCCCAGGCGATGGCCGCGGGCCTCGCGGTGCTCTCGGTGATCGAGGACGAGGGGCTGGTGGCCCGCGCCCGGACGACCGGGGAACTGCTCAGGTCCCGGCTGGGTGCGCTGGTGGACCGCTACGAGTTCCTGCACGAGGTGCGCGGCCGGGGCCTGATGACCGGCATCGAGTTCGGCCGCCCCGACTCGCTCCGGCTGCGCAGCCGCTGGAGCGTGCTCCAGGCGGCCCGCAAGGGGCTCTTCGCGCAGATGGTCGTGGTGCCGTTGCTCCAGAAGCACCGGATCCTGACCCAGGTGTCGGGCGACCACCTGGAGGTGATCAAGCTGATTCCGCCGCTGACGATCGGCGAGCGCGAGGTGGACCGCTTCGTCACCGCCTTCACCGCGGTCATGGACGAGGCGCACGCGGGCAGCGGACTGATGTGGGACTTCGGCAAGACCCTGGTCAAACAGGCCGTCGCCAACCGCTGACCGAAGTGCCGACACGCCGCGCTGACCTGCGTCTTCGGCGAAGTTTTTGCCTCTGAGGCAAGAAAGTTGCCTCAGAGGCACTTTCCTGGCGCAATGGACTCATGCAGAGTCCTCCCGGGGGCCACCCCCCGGACCCCCGCACCCCGGCGGTCCCCGCCGCGGCGCCCCCGGCGCCGCAGGGCGCCGGCGCACCGGTCGAGCTGCCCGACGTGGCGCCCCGACTGCGCGACCTGCGCCGCCGCCGGGGACTGACCCTGGAAGCCGCGGCGCAGCGCGCCGGACTGTCGCCCGCGCACCTGTCCCGACTGGAGACCGGCCGCCGACAGCCTTCGCTGCCGATGCTGCTCAGCCTCGCCAGGATCTACGGTACGACAGTGGCCGAGCTCCTGGGCGAGCTGGCGCCCGAGCACGACCCCGTGATCCGCGCCGGTCGCCGCGAGCCGTCGGAGGCCGACGGCTGGACGTACCACCAGGTCGGCGGGGCGGGGCGGGCCATGCAGGCGCTGCGGCTGATCGTGCCGTACGGAGCCCAGGGCGATCTCGTGCGGGTGCACCCCGGCGAGGAGTGGCTGTACGTGCTGGACGGGCGAGTACGGCTCAGCCTCGGCGAGGCCGTGCACGAACTCGGCCCCGGCGACAGCGCCCACTACGACTCGCTCACCCCGCACCGGATCGCGGCGGCCACCCGCGACGGCGCCGAGATGCTGTTCGTGCACACCCTGCTCCAGAGCCCGGACATCCTCCATCCGCACCTCTGACGCCCGCGGTCCCCACGCACCCGTCCGCACTTCCTGACATCCGCACTTCTGGTCCGGCCCGCTGGGGCCGGGGAAAGCAGAGGCCAGTCATGACCGAGAACCCGACGGCGCCCGAAGGCGCCGCACTGCCCGACCCCGCCGCGTCCCGGCGGGAGAAGAAGGAGGAGGGGAAGTTCCCGAAGGGCATCTGGATCCGGCTCTTCGCCTACCTGGTCGCCGGCCACGTCTTCGCCGGCTTCCTCTACCTGCTCTTCGAGGTCGGCGCCAAGTAGCCCCGCTGGCCCGGGCGCGTTCGCGTCAGGCGCCGTCCCCGTCGACGAGGCGCGCCCGCAGCCGCTCGCGCGTCTCGGGGGTGAGGCCGAGGCCCTCGGTGAGGTAGGGCTCGATCCCGCCCCAGGTCTGCTCGATGGCGTCGAAGGCGGTGTGCAGGTACTCCGCCCGGGCGTCGAAGAGCGGGCTCAGCAGCTCCATGACCTCGGCGGACATCCCCGCCGGCGCGCCCTCGGCGCGGCGCACCAGATAGCGGCGGTGCGGGTCGTTGGACTTGAGGTAGTCCGCCTCGACGGCCTCCCTCTCCACGCCGACCGCGAGCAGCGCCACGGCGACCGACAGCCCCGCGCGGTCCTTGCCCGCCGCGCAGTGCATCAGCGCCGGCACGCTGTCCTGCGCGAGGGCGTGCAGCACCTGGCTGTGCTCGGCCGTGCGCTGGGTGATGATCATGTGGTAGGAGGCGATCATCCGGTTCGCGGCCTGGCCGTCGCCCAGCAGGGCGCGGAGCTGGTCGAGGTCGCCGGAGCGGACCATCTGCCAGAACTCGGCCCCGTCGGCCGGGTCGCTCAGCGGCAGGTTCACGTTCCGCACGCCCGGCAGCGTCACGTCCGCCCCTTCGAGGCGGATGTCCGCCGCGTTGCGGAAGTCGAAGATCGTGTGCAGGCCGAGGGAGGTCAGGAACGAGGCGTCCTCGCCGGTCGCGTGGGCCAGGTGTCCGCTGCGGAAGAGCCGACCGTGCGCCACGGTCCGACCGTCCGTCGTCGGGAGCCCGCCGACGTCGCGGAAGTTACGGACCCCGGTCAGTTGGGGTTCGGTCGAGGGGACCTGCGGCACCTGCTGCGTCACGAAGGCTCCTGGAGAAGTCGCTGCCGCCGGCGCTCGTCGCCGACTGTGGCGTGTTCCCGACGATACGACATCGGTACCTGGGGCAATCATCGTCAGGGACCGGTCCCCGGCCCGTGCCGCACCCCGCCTCCCCGCGCCCGTGCGCGCGACCTGGACGCGAGCGTCATCCGACTCCGACTCCGACGTTGATGACCGCCGAGGAAACGTCTCATCTGTCCGGATTGATTGAGTAATGCGCTCTTCGGTATAACGTGCCCCGGCTATGGGGGAGATGGGCGCCCCTCATGAGCAGGATCACAATGGTGACGTTGTGTGGCGGCTGTCCGGAAAGGGGATGCGTCCGGCGGGCGGGAGTTGACGGGGCGGCGTCCACGGAGGGTGACTGCCGGCGGCCGGCGCGATGATCCATGTGGTCCGGGCGCGGGCCGTCATGGCTTGTTCCTGGCGATGTGGCCGGTTTACGGTCACGGCACTCCGGACGGACCGCCTCATCCTGCCGCCGCCCGGATCATCACCCACCCACCTGTGGCAGGAGCGGGGGACCCAGGTAGTACGCCGGTCCGGACTCCGGACGGCTCGGGGTGAAGTCGCGCCCAGCGCGCGGCCGGGCATCTCCAGCTCGAACCCGACAGCTCACCTCGCAGGCGTCGGAGAGGAACAGCACCATGTCCGCACAGGGCAAGCACCGCCGTCCCAAGTCGACGGCCTTCACCCGTGGATTCGTCGCCGCCGGCACCGGTGGCGCCGCCATCGCCCTTCCCCTGATGGGCGCCACCGGCGCGCACGCCGCCGAGCAGACCGCGCCCGCGGCCCCTGTCGTCGCCCCGGTCTCGGCCTCCGCCGCCCCGGCCGCAGAGAAGGCCGCCGCCGCGCCGACCACGTACGTCGTGGTCATCGGCGACCACCTGTCCAAGATCGCCGACGAGCACCGGCTCGACGGCGGCTGGCAGCAGCTCTACCAGGACAACCGCGCGGCCGTCGGCGAGAACCCCTCGCTGATCCACCCCGGCCTCAAGCTCACCGTCGGCGCGCAGGCCGACGGCAAGGGCGCCGCGAAGGCGGAGAAGCCGGCCGAGAAGCCGGCCGAGAAGCCGGCCGAGAAGCCGGCCGAGAAGAAGGTCGAGAAGCCGGCCGAGAAGAAGACCGAGAGCGACAAGGTCGAGAAGAAGGTCGAGCCGAAGGCCGCGCCCGCCGCCCCGGCCGCCCAGAAGGCGACCGGCGGCACCACCGCGCCCGCGGAGTCCTCCGACTCCTCCACCGGCACCAGCAGCGGTTGGGCCGCCCCGCTCGCCAACGCCCAGGTCTCCACCTCGTACCGCGCCTCCGGCGCCATGTGGTCCAGCGGTTACCACACCGGTGTCGACTTCGCCGCGCCCACCGGCACCGGCGTCCGCTCCATCGGCCCCGGCTCGGTCGTCTCCGCCGGATACAACGGTGCGTACGGCAACGAGGTCGTCATCAAGCACACCGACGGCACCTACTCCCAGTACGCCCACCTCTCCTCCCTCTCCGTCTCCGCCGGACAGAGCGTGACCGGCGGGCAGTCGATCGGCCAGGTCGGCTCCACCGGCAACTCCAGCGGGCCGCACCTGCACCTGGAGGTCCGCACCGGCCCGTCGTACGGCTCGGACATCGACCCGGTCGCCCACCTGCGCAGCCACGGCGTCTCGCTCTGACCCCGGCGCACCGCGCCACCGGCCGCTGACCCGGCCCTCCCGAATCCCCCACGGAGCCCTCCGTTCCGTGGGGGATTCGGCGTATTCCCCATCACCTCGCCATCTCCGGTGTGATAAATCACTGCGCGTCAACCCCTCCCTACGGTCGCGTAGGTCACATCTGTAGGGCGAAGATGAGTTCTTGTGGCAGACGATTCGAGAACAGAGAACAAGGGCGGATTCGGGTCGTACGCAGCCATCGGTGACAGCTTCACCGAGGGCGTGGGGGACCCGGGACCTGACGGAACGTACGTCGGCTGGGCGGACCGGTTCGCGGTCCTGCTGGCCGACCGCAAACCGGAGCACAGCTTCCGGTACGCCAATCTCGCGGTGCGCGGCAGGCTCCTCGACCAGATCGTGGAGGAGCAGGTGCCGAGGGCGAAGGAACTCGCCCCGGACCTGGTGTCGTTCTGTGCGGGGGGCAATGACATCATCCGACCGGGCAGCGACCCGGACGACGTGGCGGAGCGCTTCGAACGAGCCGTGTCCCAACTGACCGCAGCGGTCGGCACGGTCATGGTGACCACCGGATTCGACACCCGGCACGTGCCGGTCCTGCGCCACCTGCGCGGCAAGGTCGCCACCTACACGGCGCACGTGCGGGCCATCGCGGACCGCTACGGCTGCCCGGTGCTGGACCTGTGGTCGCTCAAGTCGGTCCAGGACCGCCGGGCCTGGGACCCCGACCGGCTGCACCTGTCGCCCGAGGGGCACACCCGGGTGGCGCTGCGGGCGGCACAGGTCCTCGGGCTGGAGGTGCCGGCCGACCCCGACCAGCCGTGGCCGCCGCAGCCGGTGCGCGGCACCCTGGAAGTACGGCGCGACGACATCCACTGGGCCCGTGAGTACCTGGTGCCGTGGATCGGGCGGCGGTTGCGCGGCGAGAGCTCGGGCGACGACGTGGTGGCGAAGCGGCCGGACCTGCTCCCGCTGTGACGCCGCGGCCTCACGACCGCCCGACCGCATGACCCCGTGATCGAGCGGGCCCCGCCGGGACGCGGCGGGGCCCGTCCGACTACCCGGCCGGGTGCGCCGGGATCCGTTCCAACACGCCGCCGGCGAACACGTCGTACAGCGGCAGCGACTCCAGGTGGACGTAGCCGATGTGGCAGTCGCACACGGCCAGCGGACAGGCCCGCGGACGCAGTGCCGCGCGGTACGACCCGTCGTAGAGGTTCCCCAACTCGGCGGGGACGAAGTGACAGCGGCGCACCGTGCCCGACCCGTCGACGGAGACCACCGACTCACCCGTACGACACGGCAGCCCCGCCGAGGGGTGCGGCCGGCGGCTGTACGGGAACAGCGGGTCCAGCGCGGTCCACTCGTCCGCCGCCTCGTCCGAGTACGCGTGTCCCTCCGCCGCGTTCACCCACAGATAGACGTGGTCCGGCAGTTCGGCGCGCAGCCGGCGGGCGTGCTCCAGGTGCTCGGGCAGCCCCACGATCCCGACGCTGAAGCGCACCCCGCGCCGTCCCAGCTCGTGCGTCTTGGCGAGGAACCGTTCGTACGGCGTCTGCCCCGGGTGGTATGTGCACCACAGCGCCAGCGCGTCCAGGTCGGCATCGGCGAGCCAGTCCGTACGGCAGGACAGATTGGTCTGGATGGCCACCCGCCGCACGTGCGGCAGCCGCGACAGCTCCACCATGGCACGTCGGTACCAGGAGCGGACCAGGCCCTCGCCCCACGGGGTGAACAGCACCGACAGCCGGTCCTGCGACTGCTCCGCCACCCAGCCGGTGAACCGCTCCAACGCCGCCCGGTCCGCACGCAACTGCTCCGGGCTGTCGCGGCGCTTGGCGAACGGACAGTACGGACAGTCGTAGTCACAGGACGCCAGCGGCCCCCGGTACAACACCGTCAGATCCATCGTGCGCCCCTCACTTCGGCTCGTACGCGGCCATGCGGGCGCGCACGGCGGGGGAGAACAGCTCGGGACCGAGGGCGTCCGAGTGCGCCAGGCCCTCGGGTCCCAGCCGGAGCAGGTCGGCGGGGGCGGACGCGTCCAGCCAGCCGCGCGCCGCGAAGCGCTCCAACTCCGGACCGAAGTCGTCGTCCACGTCCCCGCCGAAGCGCGCGCGGTACTCCGCCCGCGACATGCCCTCGGCCTGGAGCAGGGACTGCAACAGATGGCGGCGGTGCGCCTCGTCGTCGTCCACCGCGTAGCCGACCTCGGCGCGGGTGAAGTCCTCGGTGCGGGTGTACGCGTCGATGATGCCGCGCACCTCGGCCGTCGCCACCGCGTAGTCGAACGAGTAGTGCAGCCGGGAGGTGTACGAGCGGGCGCCGCAACCCAGGCCGATCATGCCGTCCGTCTGGCAGGCGTGGTCGTCGAAGGCGGCGGCCGGCGCCCCGCGGCGCCGGAACATCCGCATCGACACCTGCTCGTAGCCGTGGGCGACGAGGTGGTCCCGGCCCTGTCGGTAGAAGGCGAGGCGGCGGGCGTCCCAGGCGTCGTCGTCGCTGCGGGCCCGACCGCCGAGCCCGGTCAACGGGCGCACGTACAACGGGTAGAGGTACAGCTCCTCCGGCTGCCAGGACATGGCCGCGTCCAGGGAGTAGCGCCAACTGCGCGGGGTCTGGCCGTCGATGCCGTAGATCAGGTCGACGTTGAGCACCGGGACGCCCGCGTCGCGTATGCGGTCGAGCGCGGCCACCACCTCGGTGCCGCGCTGGGGTCGCACCGCCGCCTTCGCCTCCTCGGCGACGAAGCTCTGCACGCCGATGCTGACGCGGGTGGCGCCCCGCTCGGTCAGCACCGCCAGCCGGTCGGCGGTGGCGGTCGCCGGGGAGGTCTCCACGGAGAGCGGCACGGCCGAGAGGTCAGCCCCCATGCGCTTCTCGGCGATGTCGCACAGCCGGTCCAACTCGTCGGCCGTCAGGAAGGTGGGGGTGCCGCCGCCGAAGGCCGCGGCGGCGAAGCGCACCGGGCCGTCGTCGCCGAGCGCGTCCCGCACGGCGGTGGCCTGGCGGTCCAGCGCGTCGAGGTAGCGGGTGGTCAGCTCCCCGGGCGCACCGATGCGGGTGAAGAGGTTGCAGAAGCCGCAGCGCACCTCGCAGAACGGCACGTGCAGATAGAGCGCGAGCGCGTCCTTGCGCTCCGCCGCCCACAGCGTGCTCAGCTCGGGGCGGTCGTCGAGGGGACGGTACGCCGTCTTGTGGGGGTAGGCGTACACATAGCTCTGGTACGGGCGGGGGCGGTCCGCGGCGCTCATGCGGACGCCGCCGACGTCCGGGCCGGGGCCGCCGCTGCGGACGGCTCCAGGAAGAAGTTCGCGTACGGCACGGTCCACACGGCCGGGTGCGCCAGGCGGTGGCCGGTGTAGCCGTCGTCGCCGTAGGCCGTGCCGTGGTCGGAGCAGACGATCGCGAAGCAGCGCCGACGGCTCGCGGCGGCGGCGAAGAGCCGGCCGACGTGCCGGTCGACGTACTCCAGGGCGGCGGCGTGGGTCTCGCGCGAGTCGCCCGCGTCGGCGCTCGCGCCGGGCAGGTGGAACCAGTTGGGCTGGTGCAGCGCGGGCACGTTCACGAAGAGGAACAGCCGGCGCTCGGGCGGCAGCGCGGCCACCACCTCCTCGGCGCGCGCCACCTGGGCCTCGAAGGAGGTGGGGGAGGCCACGGAGAACTCCGGCTCCCAGTGGCTCTCCTGGAACAGGCCGGGCAGCACCGAGCCGAGCGGCCCCTGCCGGTTGAAGAAGCCGACGCCGCCGATGCACACCGTGCGGTACCCCTCGGCGGCGAGGGCGGAGACCAGGTCGGGGGAGTCGAAGACGTAGGTGCGGCCGGCGGTCGTCTCGCTGCCCGCGAAGCGGGCCGCGAACAGCCGGGGGTGCGGCCCGGGGGCGGCCGGGGTCGGCAGGAACCCGGCGAACATCGCCTGGTGGGACGCGTAGGTGAAGCTGCCGGGCGCATGGCGCTCCTGCCACCGGCCGTCGGGCAGGTGCCGGGCCAGGTTCGGCAGGCGGCCGGCCGCCGCCAACTCGACGGCGACGTCGTAGCGCAGCGTGTCCAGGGTGACGAGCAGCAGGTCGTCGCGGCCGACGACCGCGTTCATGTCCGGGTCCGCGTTCATGGCCGGGCCCGGACGGGGGTCCGGTACCGGGCGAGGGGCGGTCTCAGTTTCGGTGTCGGTGTCAGACAACGGCGCGGTCATGGGTGGTTCCTCGTTCGTGCGGTCGTACTCGGCGCTGGTCTTCTGGACGGAGTCGATTAGCGGCGGGGCCGGCGGGGGAGCGGGCCGCCCACCGCTCGCGCACGGCGGCGATCTGCGCCGCGTACGTGTCCCGGCCCTCCGCGCCGCTGCCCGGCAGGCCGGTGAGTCCGGGCAGCAGGTCCCCGAAGGCGTTCGCCTCGCCGACGGCGAAGTGCCGCCAGCCCCGGAGGGGCAGCAGGTCCACGCCCACCCGGAGGGAGCCGGGGAAGCAGCGGGCCGTCCGCTCGCAGACGTCGAGGGCTGCGGACCAGTCGCCGCCGGCCGTCTCGACGGCCGCCCGCGCCGCGCTCAGGTCGCCGCGGGCGCCGCCGAGGTGGAGGTTGGTCATGGGGTGACGGCTGGTGCGCACCACCACGTGGGTGGCGCGGCCGGCGGTGACGACGACCCGGAGGTCCGCGGCGCGCCCCTGCTGGGACGCCTTCGGCAGCCACCGCTCGATGTGGAGCCCGTCCGGCGCGAGGGCGTCCACGAGGGCGGCCACCTCGCGCTCGGTGGTGTAGCGGCGCACCCGGAGCGAGTTGAAGAGCCGGCCCTGCGCGTCGCGCTCCACGGAGGTCGTGGCGTGGACCCGGCCGCCGCCGGCGGTCTCCACGGCGAGCACGCCGGACGCGGACGAGCCGTGCGCCGGTTTGACGAACATTCGGCGCAGACCGGCCTCGGCCGCCAGCGCGCGCACGTCCTCCCAACCGCGTACGGTCGGCGCCCCGCTACCCGAAGTCGGCGAATCGGGCACCGGCACCCCGGCCGTGCGCAGCACGCCGTGGCAGAGCCGCTTGTCGAAGAGGACCGCGAGGTCCTCCGGATCGTCCAGCGCAACGGCGCCCGCCGTGGCCACGGCCGCGGACACCTCGCGCGCGGCCGTCACGAACCGCTCGTACCAGCGGGCCGTGCCCTCCACACGGGCCGGGTCCTCGACGTCCCGCAGCACGCGGTCGACCTCGGGCTCCTCGCCGGGCGAGTCGAGCCGCACCCACTCGTCGGGGCGGAACTCCGCACGGCCCCGCAGCACCTCGCGCCAGGGCACCACCCGCACCGGGGGCAACCCGGCGGCGCGCGCCGCGTCCTGGAACATGGTCACGCGGCGGTGCCCCGGATGGCCGACCACGGCGATCCGGGGGCCGCTGGAGGAGTCCGTCCCGGTCACGGCGTCACTCTCCGACGGACACGTAACGGTTGTCCCAGTCGCTGTTCCGGTCCCACTCGGAGAACAGGCTCTCGCTCAGGTCGACCTCGACGCCGCTGGCACCCAGCGTGGTGGCGATCCGCTCCACCATGGACTCCGACAGGTAGTGGTGGTGCAGGTTGAGCTTCTTGAGGTGGGTCAGCGGCTGGCCGTTCAGCAGCGCTTCCGCGCCCTCGTCGCTGAGGGTGCCCATCGACAGGTCGAGGCTCTCCAGCCGGCCCACGACGGGCGCGCCCGCCAGGGACCGGGCGACCACGTCCTGCATGTCGCTGTTGCGCAGGGCCAGGTGCGTCAGCCGCGGCAGCCGCACTCCGGAGAAGAACGGTTCGAACTCCTGGATCCCGGCGTCCGCGCCGTACTCGTTGGTGCCGAGCCACAGGTCCAGGTGCTCCAGGGCCGGCAGGTCGCTCGCGGCGATGCCCTGGACCACCTCGCGGCCCAGTCCGCCGGTCTCCACCGTCAGGGACCGCAGCCGCTCGTGGCGCACCGGCTCGAAGACCAGTGCCTGCCCGCCGCGCACCCCGAACTCCTCCAGCAGCGGGAAGGCGTCCAACAGCGGATTCACGTGCCCCTGGTTGATCCAGGAGATCTCGCACTCGTCGAAGGAGATGTCCCCCAGGAACAGGGCCCGCAGGGCGGGGAACCGCTCGCCGGCGCCCGCGACCGCGGCGATCAGACTGTCCGGACCGGAGTCGTACGCCTCCTTCCACACGCCGACGACCAACGCCCGCACGGCGGTGGTGTCCACAGCGGCGACGAAGCGCTTGAACGCGTCCTCCCACTCCTCGCCCTCGGAGTCCCCGTAGCCGTCGACCGCGATCCGCCAGGCGACCGCGGACGCGGCCGGCAGCTCGGCCTTCTCCCCGGCCTCGGGGAAGTCGAAGACGGGCAGGCCGTGAAACTCCTGCAGATTGCTCATGGAGGGCTCCAGACACCGGAGGGTGATCGATCTGGTGATCGGTTCGATTGGCAGAAGTTGTACCAAGTCCGACTGACAACCGAAGGGGCGGGGGCGTCGCACGGGTCGCAGCGGACGTCGTCGGCGGTGCGTTGTCAGACCCTCCCGTTAGCGTCGTTTCCAGTTCGGCGCACTCGGCGCCGGCCGTCGAGGGGAGAGCCATGTACCGGCAGGGAGACGTGCTGATCGCGCCCGTGGCCGAGGAGTCGGTGCCCGCGCACCTCGCGGACGTCCAGGGTGAACCACGGGACGGGCGGGGCCGGTTGGTGCTGGCCCTCGGGGAGGTCACGGGGCATGCGCACGCCGTGCCCAGCCCCGGGCGGCTGGTGCGCGAGCAGGGCCAGTTCGGGCCGCTGCTGATGCACCTGCCGGTGGGTGGCCGGGTCGTCCACGAGGAGCACGCGGCCATCGAACTGCCCCGCGGGTGGTACCGGGTGATACGCCAGCGGGAGTACGTGCCGGGCGCGGTCCGGATCGTCGCCGACTGACGTCCGCGCACCACCACATGCGCCGCAGCGGGCACAGCCGCACGGCGCACGCAGCACAGCACACGGCAGCACAGCACGCAGGCACGACGGAGCAGCGGTCCCGGTCCACAGCCGGGCGAGCGGGGACGGGGATTCACATGCAGAACGCAGCGCATGCAGCTCACGCAACTCACACGGACAAGTGGCGGGCCGTTGCATCGGCGACCGGACCCGCGGACCGGGCGGCGGCCGAGGACGGCGTCCGGCTGGCCTACCGCAGGGCGGGGCTCGCCGAGCCCGAGCGGATCGTCTGGGCGGCCTCGCCCAGAGAGGCGGTGCTCACGGTGCGCTCCCTCGGAGCGGAGGCCGGCGCCTCCGTACGGGAGGAGGTGCGCACCCGCCCGTGGGCGGAAGAGCGCCGCCGGGTGCACGACGAGTTGGGGCCCGGTGGGTGGGTGGAGCTGTGGGCCGGGACGGGCGCCCAGCTCTGGGACGGGACCCGGGACCTCGCCGAGCGCATCAGGACCGGCGTCGTGGACCAGCTCGCGCCCCCGGCCGAGGACGAGGACGCCCAGGGGACGGAGAAGGCGTCCTCGGGGGTGGAGCCGATCAGGGCGTCCGAGGTCCGCCAGGTCCTGCTCGACGCGGTCCTCGGACAGCACGACGCCGCCTGGCTCGCCGCCTTCGACGGGCGCAGCCCGAAGCTGGAGGGGTTGGCGACCGTTGCCTCCCGCGCCGGTTGGTGGTGGCCGTACGAGAAGGTCGCCGTCGTCTGCGAGCGCCCGAGCGCACTCCACCGGGACGAGGCCGGCCGCCTCGACAGCGGAGAGGGCCCCGCGCTGGCCTACCCCGACGGATTCGCGCTGCACGCCTGGCGCGGCATGCCGGTGCCGCCCGACTTCGTCGACTCGCTGTCCACGCTCACCGCCACCCGCATACGCAACGAGGAGAACGCGGAGCTGCGCCGCGTGATGCTGGAGTACTACGGCTACGAGCGCTATCTGTCCGAGTCCGGCGCCGAGCCGCTGCACAAGGACGAGGCCGGCACGCTGTGGCGGATCGCCCTACAGGGCGACGAGGACGTCGTGATGGTCGAGGTGCTCAATTCCACGGCGGAGCCCGACGGCACCTTCCGCACCTATTGGCTGCGGGTGCCGCCGGGCGTCCGCACCGCGAAGGAGGGCGTCGCCTGGACCTTCGGGCTCGACGTCGCGGAGTACGCGCCGCTGCAACAGACCTGAGGCCCACCGCCCCAGGAGGTGTCAGCCGGTGCGGGGGAGCGGCCCCTCGATCTCCGCGGGGCCGATCAGGGCCGTGCCGCCCTCGCCCGTACAGGCGTGGGCACCGGCCCTCGCGCCCAGTCGGGCGCACTCGTGCGGCGCGCGCCCGGACAGCAGCCCGTGCAGGAAGCCGCTGACGTACGCATCGCCCGCGCCGTTGGTGTCCACCACGGGAGCGGGCGGCGTGACGGCGGGCACCGGCAGGAGAGCGCCGTCCCCGTCCCGGGTCAGGACGTACGAGCCGGCCGCGCCCGCGGTGGCGACGACCGCCCGCGCCCGGCCGGCGCGCAGTACCTCCCGCATCACGGCCTCGGTCGTGGACCGGGTGCCGGCGGAGCTGAGGAAGACGTACTGCGCCCGCAGGGCGAACTCGCGATGGTGCTCGTCCACCCCGTTCCAGTCGTGGAGGTCGGTCGAGACGGGCACGCCCGCCTCCTCGACGTCGTCGAAGAGGTGCCGCGTGAAGTCGGTGATCGTCAGATGGACGTGGCGCGCCCGCCGCAGCAGCGGGAGGTACGCCTCGCGCGGCATCCGCTGGCCGCCGGGGTCGCGGGCGTCGTAGAAGGACATCCGGCGTCCGGCGGCATCGACGAGGTTCACCGCGCGGCGGGTGCCGGTGGGGGAGTGCAGGGCCACGAAGTCCACCCGACCCGCGGCCAGTTGCTCCCGCAGCAGCCGGCCGGGGCCGTCGTCGCCGACGTAGTCGAGCAGGGTGACGGAACGGCCGAGGGCGCGGCAACCGAGCGCGACGTAGCCACCGGTCTGGCCCGCCCACTCCCGGATCGGGCCGACCCCGACGGAGTCGGCGAGCGGAACCGGCAGCGCCGGGACGCGGACCACGGTGTCCACCCCGGTGCCGCCGACGACGAGCACGTCAAGGGGGGCGTCGCGGCCGTCCGGGGTCGGATGCGGGGCGCGGGGCGATGACGAGCCGTAGGACATGGTCACCCAGTATGGCCGACGGCCAAGGGCCTCGGAGCGGCCTCCACGGCGGCACTGTCAGGGCGTACGGGCGCGGCTCAGCGTGCGGTCAGCGCCGCGCGCTCCAGGCCCAGTTCCCGGGCGAGCGCCTCGTCGGCCCACTCCAGCATCGCGGCCCGGGACAGCGAGCCGGCGTACGACGTCATCTGGACGGCCAGGCCGTCCAGGAAGGCCGTGAGCCGCCAGGCCGCCGCCGCGGGGTCCGGGCAGGGGAACTCGCCCTTCGCCGCCCCCTCGGCGATGACTTCGGTGAGTGCGGCCTTCCACTGCTGGTCGAGATCGCGGGCGACCTCGCGCAGCGCCGGATCGCGCAGCGCCACCGCCCAGCTCTCGATCCACAGCCGCCAGCCCTTGGCCGTGCCGGTCGGCGCGTACCAGCGGACCGCGGCCCGCAGCCGGCGCAGTGCCGACGTGCGCCGCCCCAACAGCTTGCGCAGATGGGCCAGGTCGCCGTCCGCGGCGTGCGCGAAGGCCGCCGCGACCAGCTTCTCCTTGGTGGAGAAGTGGTACAGCACCAGCGCGTTGCTCACCCCCAGAGACGTGGCCACGTCGGCGATCCGCACGGCGGCCACGCCGCGCTGCTCGATCTGCTCGACCGCCGCCCCCAGCAGTTCCTCGCGCCGTTCCGCCACGCTCAACCGGACTCTTGCCACAACCTCAGCCTACACAGCGGATCTTGGCTTCCTGCCCGCGCCGTGACGGCCGTCTTCCCCTTCCACCGCGGGCCGTGCCGAGCTGATCACCCGTACCAGCCGAATCGTTCGGTTATCAGCGGCAGCCGGTCGTCGACGATCGCGTGCGCGGCAGCCCGTGGAGTCGTGCCGTCCGTCTCGGCCCGGGTCAGCATCCGCCCGACCAGATCGCGCATGGAGCGGCGGGTGTGTGCGAAGGCCGCGTCCGCGTCCGCTTCGACGTCGCCGAAGAGGGTCCACCACCACCAGGCGTTCGTCCCCGAGTTGACGACGACGTCCGGCAGCACGGTCACACCGCGGTGCGCCAACAACTCCTCCGCCTCCGGCAGCACCGGCATGTTGGCGGCCTCCACGATCCACCGCGCGGTGATCGACGCCTGGTTGGCCACGTCGATCGCGTACGAGACCGCGGCGGGCACCAGCACCTCGGCGTCCGTCGACAGCCAGGCGTCGCCCGCCAGCTCCTGGTCGTCGGGGCGCAGCGCCCCGCGGTCGACCGTGCCGTACGCGTCGCGGGCCGCGAGCAGCGCCTCGACGTCCAGCCCCCGCGGGTTGAAGACGGTGCCCTTCACGTCGGCGACGGCCACCACGCGCAGCCCGGCCCGGGACAGGAACCGCGCGGTGGCGCCGCCCATGGTCCCGAACCCCTGGACGCACACCCGCGCGCCCTCCTGGGGCACTCCCGCCCGGTCCAGCGCGACCAGCACCGACTCCGCGACCCCGCAGCCGCCGACCAGCTCGTCCAGGCCGATGCCGTCGACCTCGACGGCGAACGCCGCCGCGAGCCGGCGCCGGGCCGCGTCCTCGTCGTCGAGCAGGCGGTAGACCGCCTGGACCGTGGAGACGAGCCCGGCCTCGGCCGCCGCGCGGTCCACCACGTCCTGGGTGAGCCCCAGGTCCTCGCCGGTGGTCCACACGGCTTCGACGTACGGGCGCATCGCCCGCAGGTACCGCACGAGCACGCCGTAGGCGGCCGGGTCCCGCGGGTCGCAGTCGATGCCGCCCTTGGCGCCGCCCAGCGGTATGTACTTCCCGGCGGGCCCGTCCGGGTTGTAGTGCAGGGCCTCCTTCATCGTCATGCCCCGGGCGAGGCCGGCGACCTCGGCGAGCGAGCAGCCCTCGCGCATCCGTAGTCCGCCGCTGGCGACGCCCCGGACGAGCCGGTCGACGACCAGATGGCCCTGACGGCCGGTGACGTGGTCGGTCCAGGTGAGCGACAGCGAGGGGGCGGTCATGGCGAGGGGCTCCTGGGAGGGCGGGCGCGAGGCCGGTGAGAGTGCCGGCCACCGTACGTGACCGAGGAGGGGTGCGGGCGGCCGGGGTACCGGGCGGATACAACCACTCCGTCGAGTGTCCCGTCGTACTGAATCATCGTTCAGTATCGAAGGTCGGTCGCCGCGGTGTCAACGCGATGGTCGCCAGGGGTGTGGGGCCGGCGGGCGCCCCGTCGTGGCCTGTGGTGGCGCGGGTCGGGCGGGGCTGCGGTCGCACCGCGGGGCGCGCTCAGGAACTCCCGTCGCCGTCCCGGCGTTGACCCGAACGCGGCGGCGCCGCAACCAGAGGGGCGGGCGCCCGGGCGGACGATTCTCACTCCGCACTGTCGTACCACCCGTCCATAATGAAAAGACCCCCATCTCCAGGAGGTGCCGTGACCGGAGCCGGATCACCCCACTCGCCGAGGTCCCGGCTGCGCGCCCTGCGCGCGGCGGCCTTCGGCGCCGATCCCACCGGTGCTCGGCTGGAGCGCATCCGCCGCTCGCCGAACTTCGCCGACGGCTCCTTCCAGAATCCCGTGGGAGCCCGGACCAGGCCGTCCGGCGCCTCCACCGGCGCCATCGCGAAGTCGTACCTCGACGCGGAGTCCCGCGCCCGCAGGGCACCCACCGGCCCCGTGCCCCTGCACCGCGACGTCCGCACCGACCTGGCCAAGCCGCCCTCAAGCGGACTGCGCCTCACCTGGATGGGCCACTCCGGCGTCCTGGTCGAGATCGACGGCCGCCGACTCCTCTTCGACCCGGTCTGGGGCGACCGCTGCTCGCCCTTCGCCTTCGTCGGCCCCAAGCGGCTGCACCCCGTGCCGGTGCGGCTCGCCGCGCTCGGCCCGCTGGACGCCGTCGTCATCTCGCACGACCACTACGACCACCTGGACCTGCCCACCATCAAGGCGCTCGCCACCACCGGCACGGTCTTCGCCGTCCCCCTCGGAGTCGGCGCCCACCTGGAGCGCTGGGGCGTCACCCCGGACCAGCTGCGCGAGCTGGACTGGCAGGAGTCGACCGACGTCGCCGGCATCCGGCTGACCGCGACGCCCGCCCGGCACTTCTGCGGCCGTGGCCTGCGCAACCAGCAGCACGCGCTCTGGGCCTCCTGGTCCGTCGCCGGCCCCGAGCACCGCGTCTTCCACAGCGGGGACACGGGGTACTTCCCCGGCTTCCGCGACATCGGCGCCGAGCACGGCCCCTTCGACGCCACCATGATCCAGATCGGTGCCTACAGCGAGCACTGGCCCGACATCCACATGACCCCAGGCGAGGGCGTCCGCGCCCATCTCGACCTCCAGGCCGGCGCCCCGTCCCACGGCGTGATGCTGCCGATCCACTGGGCGACGTTCAACCTGGCCCCGCACCCCTGGGCGGAGCCCGGGGAGCTCACGATGTGGGAGACGCACAAGGCCGGGGTGACCATGGCCGCGCCCCGCCCCGGGCAGCCGTTCGAGCCGGCCCGTACGCCCGCGGTGGACCCGTGGTGGCGCGCGATCGCCCGCGCCCCGGCCGACGGCTGGCCCGCCTGGCCGACGGTGGGCGAGCTGGACCTGGTCACCGAGGTCTGAGGTGCGGCTGAGGTGAAGTAGGGCGTACGGCGGCGGGCCGTCCTGCCGCGTCCGTCGCGGGGGTCACCGGCACGTCCGCCGACCCCGTTGCGTACCACCCGAACGGATTCGGGCTGGGGTGCGAGACCTCATACCAGAGCGGGACGAATGGCGGGCAAGTTTCACAACTGCCCGTCGCGGCCGACCGTCCGACGACTACCGTGTGTTGCCGGTGATCAACAACGCGCAGTCATCTCGCGGGCGGTGGAACGCCGTTGGACCGACGAGCGGGACCGGGTCATCACACGCAGTACCCAAGGGCGGCACGCCGGTCCCTGGGACCCCACGCACCGAGGACATTGATGTCTCAACTACGCGTACCCGCCGCACGGCCCGATCACCGGGAGGGCGGGCGCCACGGCCGGCAGACGGGCAGGCCGGTGTCGCCGGCGGGCCGCATGCGCGCCGGGCCGCCCTCCGACACCCGGCTCAGACCGCGACTGCTGCGGACGGCCGTGCTCCCGACCCTCGCCGCGGCGCTGACCGGCGCGACGGCGGTGGCCTTCACCGTGCAGACCACCGGCCACCAGCCCTCCCCCGTCCTCTGGGCCGTGCTCGCCGCCTACGCCGTCACGGCCGCCGCCTCCGTCGCCGCCGCGGCCCTCGGCGCCGACCGGCTCGCGACCGCGGTACTGGACCGCGCCACCACCCTCCGCCGCCGCGCCGAACGCGACCAGACGGAACTCGCGGCCGTCGTCGAGGGGATCCGCCGCGGCGACGGCCCCCCGCCGCTGCGCACCGCCCGCGCCACCGCGGGCCCGCCCCCGGCCGACGAGTTCGAACGGCTCGCCCGGGAGCTGGGGCGCTTCCAGGACTCGGCGATCGCCGCCGTCGTCCAAGCCTCCCGGCTCTCCAGCAGCGTCGGCAACGAACAGAAGGTCGAGGTCTTCGTCAACCTCGCCCGTCGCCTCCAGTCCCTGGTGCACCGCGAGATCCAGCTCCTGGACGACCTGGAGAACGAGGTCGAGGACCCCGACCTGCTCAAGGGGCTCTTCCACGTCGACCACCTCGCCACCCGCATCCGCCGCCACGCGGAGAACCTCGCCGTGCTCGGCGGCGCCGTCTCCCGACGGCAGTGGTCCCACCCGGTCACCATGACCGAAGTGCTCCGGTCCGCCATCGCGGAGGTCGAGCAGTACCCCCGGGTCAAGCTGGTCCCCCCGATCGACGGCACCCTGCGCGGCCACGCCGTCGCCGACGTGATCCACCTGCTCGCCGAACTCGTCGAGAACGCCACCCTGTTCTCCGCCCCGCACACCCAAGTGCTGCTGCGCGCCCAGTACGTCACCGCCGGACTCGCCGTCGAGGTCGAGGACCGCGGCCTCGGCATGCCGGCCGCCGAGCAGTCCCGGATGAACGCCCTGCTCGCCGACCCCGACCAGGTGAACGTCGCCCACCTCCTCCAGGACGGCCGCATCGGGCTGTTCGTGGTCTCCGCACTGGCCCGTCGCCACGGCATCGCCGTCCGCCTTCAGAACAACATCTACGGCGGGGTGCAGGCCGTGCTCGTCCTGCCGCAGGGCCTCCTCGGCTCCGACCCCGAGGGCCTGGCCGGCGGGGTCATCGCCGCCACCCAGTCGGGACGCACCCGCCGGGCCAAGAGCCACCTCGCGCCCGGTCGGCCGGACGCGGTGCACACTCCGCGCGCCACCCCCGCGCACGCCGCCGCCGCGGTTGCAGACCACCACCCCCACCGGGGCACCCCGGCCGACACCGGCCCCGTCGGCGGACACGACGTCGGCGCCGACCCGCACCCCGTCGCTCCCGAAGACGTCCCCCACACCGGCCCCGTCCCGCACCCCGCCGTACACCCCCCGCACCCCCGCGGCCCGCTGCCCGTACGCACCGAGCACCCGCTGCGCCCCACGCCCGCCGCCGCCCTGCCCGGCGCCGGACACCGGCTGCGCACCGAGGAGCCCGACGACCCGCATTCGGCCCCCACGCCCCACGGGTACGTCCCGCAGCGCGCCGCACCGCCGCTGACGCCCCCGCTCGACGCGGACACCGCCCTGCTCCGCCCCCAACTGCCCAGGCGGCGCGTCCAGGAGCACATCGTGCCCCAGCTGCGGACCCCGCCGCCGCCCCGCCGCGAAGACGAACACGCCGTGCACGACCCCGGCCTGATGGCCGCCTTCCGGCGCGGCTTCGGACTGGCCGAAACCGCCGAACCCCACCCGCGGTACGAGCAGTCGCACCCCGCGCACCCCTCACAGCTGTCGCACACCTCGCACGCCCCCGACGCGGCGCCCGGAGCCCCACGGCGCCACGACACCACCAGCAAGGAGTAGATGCACCATGGCGAGCGACGTGCCCAACGGCTCCGTTCCCGATCTCGACTGGCTCCTCGGCGGCCTGGTCCAACGCGTTCCGTACACCCTGAACGCGGTCCTGCTCTCCTCCGACGGCCTGGTGAAGTCCGTCCACGGCCTCGACTCCGACAGCGCCGACCACATGGCGGCCCTCGCCTCCGGCCTCTACTCCCTCGGCCGCAGCGCCGGAGCGCGCTTCGGCGACGGCGGAGAGGTGCGCCAGGTCGTCGTGGAACTGGACTCCACCCTGCTGTTCGTCTCCACCGCGGGCTCCGGCACCTGCCTCGCCGTGCTCGCGGGCCGCGAGGCCGACGCCGCCGTCCTCGGCTACGAGATGGCGATGCTGGTCAAGAGCGTACGGCCGTACCTCGTCACCCCCGCCAGGAAGCAGGCAGGGGTCGCCGGCGCCGTGGGACAGTGACGTGCCCGTACCTCTCGACGGCCCCCTGCTCGACGACGCGGCGGGCCGGCTGATCCGCCCGTACACCGTCAGCGGCGGACGCACCCGTGCCACCGCGGCCCTGGATCTGCTCACCCTGGTGCGGGCCACCGGCGACGTGCCCCGCAGCCCGCTGGGGCCCGAGCACGCCCAGGCGCTCTCGCTCTGCCGCGCCCCGGTGTCGGTCGCCGAGGTCTCGGCCCATCTGCGCCTGCCCGCGGCCGTCACCAAGGTCCTGCTCTCCGACCTCGTGGAGTGCGGAGCGGTCACCGCACGGGCCCCGCGCCACCACGACAACCCCGCCGACATCCCCTTGCTGGAGGCAGTGCTCGATGGTTTACGACGACGGCTGTGACCCCGACGGACCCCGGGAACCAGGCCCCCCGAACTGGTCGGCGCCCGGCGGCGACCCGTTCCCCACCGCCCTGAAGATCCTCGTCGCGGGCGGCTTCGGAGTCGGCAAGACGACCTTCGTGGGGGCGGTCAGCGAGATCGAGCCGTTGAGCACGGAGGAGTTGCTCACCCAGGCAGGGGTGGCGACCGACCACCTCGACGGCGTCGAGACCAAGACCACCACCACCGTCGCCATGGACTTCGGCCGTATCACCCTCGACGAACGCCACGTCCTCTACCTCTTCGGCACCCCCGGCCAGGAGCGGTTCTGGTTCATGTGGGACGAGTTGTGCGAGGGCGCGCTCGGCGCGGTCGTGCTCGCGGACACCAGACGGCTGGCGGACTCCTTCTCCGCCGTCGACTTCTTCGAGGCCCGCGGCATCCAGTTCGCCATCGCCGTCAACGAGTTCGACGGTGCCTACCGCTACGAGCCCGACGAGGTCCGCTCGGCCATAGACCTCCGGCCCGGGGTGCCCGTCGTCCTGTGCGACGCCCGGATCGCCAGCTCCGGCATCGGCACCCTCGTCACGCTCGTGCAACACCTGCTGAACACCGCCGCCACCCCGGCCCCAGCGCCGAACCACGGAGCGCCGTCGTGAGGTACGACCCGACCACCAACCTGCTGCTGACCCCCGTCGACCGGGAAGCCCTCGCACGGGGCAAGCGGCTGCGCACGCTCGGCTTCTGGGACTGCGCCGACCCCGTCTTCGACGACTTCGCCAAGCGGCTGGCCGAAGCCTTCGAAGCACCGTACTCGCTCGTCAACTTCATCGACGAGAACCGCCAGTTCTTCGCCGGGCTGCACACCCCGACCGGGGACCACAGGGGTCGGGACCTGGGCGCCACGGCCGCCGCGGCGGCCTCCGCCGGCGCCGCCGACCGCATCATGGGCCGGGACCGCGGCTACTGCCCGCACGTCGTGGTCCGCCGCAAGGCGCTGGTGCTGGAGGACGTTTGCGACTACCCGCGCTTCGCCGGGAACCCGGTGGTGGACGAGATCGGGGTCCGCTCCTACCTCGGCGCCCCACTGATCGACCGCACCGGTACGGCCCTCGGCACGATCTGCGTCTGCGACACCGAGCCGAGGGCGTGGGGGCGCGCCGGCCTGGAGTCCATCAAGGCGATGGCGGGGGAACTCGTGGAGGAGATCCACCGTCGGGAGGACGGTTTCCTCTGAGGAACCGACCCGATCCACCAGCCACGCCTTAGCCGCGGCGCTCCGGCACGTCCACGGACGAATCCCGAACGATCGACTCGCCCCCGTCTCCCTTGCCCCGAGCCCCGGCCTGCCCGGCACCCGGCGTCCAACGCGTCGCCCTGTGCCGCGCCCTGCTACACGTACCGCCGGTGCTGCTGACGGATGGGCCCTGGGGCGCGTTCGACGCGCTGGCCCAGGAGCGGATGAACACCGAACTGCACCGTATCCGGCGGGAGGCCGTCACCACCGTGTTGCTGATGACGCACTCCGTCGCGGGGGTGCGCCACCTCGCCAACGCCGGGGGCGGCTGGGCGCTGACGGGCGGTTGTCGGTGCCGCGTCGTACCGTCGTCCCATGGCCACAGCCGATGACGTCCGCAGGATCGCGCTCTCGCTGCCCAAGGCAGTGGAGAAGCTGGCCTGGGGCATGCCGACCTTCCGGGTGGACGGCGGAGGACGCGTCTTCGCCTCCCTCGACGACGACGATCAGTCGATGGGGGTGAGGTGCCCGAAGGAAGAGCGGACGGAACTGATCGCCGCGGAGCCGGAGAAGTTCTTCCTCCGCCCCGGCCACGACGACAACTACGCCTGGCTGCGGGTGCGTCTGTCGGCGCTGGACGACGAGGACGAGCTGACCGCGATCCTCCACGACGCATGGCGCCAAGCGGCCCCGCGCCGCCTCCTCGCGGACCACCCGAACCTCGGGGCCGCACCCCCCGCCTGAGGGCGGTCGCGCGCGGGGCGCGGGGAGGGGGGACGGCCGGAAAGCGGTTCGTGACCACCGCCACGAGTGCGGTATGGTTCTCATGCACGTTCACCGAGGGGAAACCCCAGGTCAGACGGGCAACGGGACGTGGCGCAGCTTGGTAGCGCACTTGACTGGGGGTCAAGGGGTCGCAGGTTCAAATCCTGTCGTCCCGACTTGTGTTTTCGCAGGTCGCAGGCGGTATCGGAGTAATCCGGTGCCGCCTTTCTGGTGTTCTTGGGGACCACATGGTCTAGCGGCGGCTTCCGAGGCGGGCTGGACGGCGCGGCTGAGAGGCTTGTGGACGGGGTGGACCTGGCCCTGGTCTGCGGGCCGCGATGGAGCAGGCCCGACGCAACGGCGCCGCGCTCGGCACACCGTACGGACCGGGCGCGCAGGGGAACTCGCCGGACACGTCACCGCGGTCTCCAGCGAATCCTGATCATGCACTCAGAGGTGATCGGGATCGTAGCGGCCCGCACACGTTGGCCCACCTTCCGCCCACGTGCTCCTGCTCCATCGCGTGGAGAGGGAGGTTTCCTCAACGAGAGTTCATGAAGCGTTGTGCTCAGCGCGCTCCTGGCTTGTCCGGCAGTCGTACGACGGCGGTGCTGGTCTCGGACTCGCCGAACACCCAGCCCGCAACAAGTGAACAGCCGACGGCTTCCAGGGCCTCGGGGCCCGGCCAGTAGTCAGTGCCGACGTGGAAACCACCCTCGGAACGCGCGTCGTCCTCAGTGACGCAGAGCATGCGGAGATGGTCCCGAAGGGCAAGATGTGTGACCGCGCTCAGCCTTTCTTCCCAGGGCTCGGCGGCGGAGCGCGCGTACGTCATGTCGCTGATCGACACCAGATGTTCGGGCCCGCGCTCGGTGAACGTGGCGGCCCGCATCGCATCGGTGAGCGTGCCATCGGTGGTGACGCGCAGCAGCACGGTCAGCCAGCAGTTCAGTTCCTGCGACTTCTCGTTGGTCAGCTCGACCCCATGGCGGTCCAGGAGCGGTCCCAGCTCCGCGCCGTGCACCAGCACTTCACCGTCTTCATTGACCGAGCCGACGGTCCGCAGGTCGGCGACGAAGACGTCGTCGAACAGTCGGGGTCCCTTGTGCCCGCCCTCGCCCCACGGTCCGGTCCCTGCCACGAGCTCGGCGTCGAAGCAGAACAGCGACTCACTCAGGTCGAACCGCCACGCCCAAGGGGAGAAAGGGTACTCACCGTCATCCGGATCTGGCAGCTGCCTCGGCTCCCGAGACGTCAGCGCGTCAGGGGTGGCCCAGTGATTGGGGAACAGGCCCTCGTCGAAGGGGGCGTAGTACACCCCGTATCGGGCAGCCGGTTCGACGGCCGGCTGTCCGCCGAGCAGCATCTCGAAGGCACTGACCAGCGCGGCATCCCACCCGCCAAGGTCAGTCGTCGTGACTGTCTTGGGCATCACGATGAGCGCTCCTTCGATGTTGTGCAGTGTGGGGTTGACGCAAGGCGCTCCTGGCCGGGCACGAGGCCGGCACCGAAGCGTACCGGGCCCTCCTTGCTCGGACACGGCCGTCGACGAAGATGCTCCAGGCCGCCGAGCGCGCCGGCGCGATCCGCCAGAAGGCGTTGGCGCAGCTCGCGGACATCCGCCGCGAGGACGGTATGCCGACGGACCCCGAGGACGAAGCCATCGCCCCACCGCATGCTGGAGGCGTACTGCCAGCA
Source organism: Streptomyces sp. NPDC048057 (assembly GCF_040653095.1). NCBI lineage: Bacteria > Bacillati > Actinomycetota > Actinomycetes > Kitasatosporales > Streptomycetaceae > Streptomyces > Streptomyces sp. NPDC048057. The sequence continues at coordinate 154,076 of NZ_JBEZNF010000020.1, read as the reverse complement.
CTACGAACGGATCGCCGCCGAACGCGACGCACCCGCTATCGGGCCCGAGGTCGCCGACCAGCGGCGGGCCTGGTCCGAGCGGCAGCAGCTGACCGGACACGGCCCGACCTGACTGCTCAAGTTCGCCACCGAGGGGGAACTCAACGCAATCGCCAAGAGTCTCCGGCACGAGGAAACGGATGAGGAGATCACGCGGGCCACCTTCGAGCGCGCGGCCGTGAAGTGGTGGATGACCGCGCAGGGTCATGACCTCAACGAGGAGGACGTTCAGCCATGGTGTCCGCCGACCCGCGGGTCGGCGTCACCATCGGACGACAACGCGCGCCCTGGCCGGACTCGTCCCGGAGCGGCATCATGCGGTCCATGAGGCGATGCGCGGAACGCTGACCATGAACCCCCTCGCGGTGGGCACCTCGGAGGGCACCGGGCCGGACGCCCTGCGCGAACTCGCCGTCGCCTCCGCCGGAGTCACCATTGGGTACCGCGTCGTCGACGCCCGGGTCGAGGCCCGCGTGGGCTGGGTCCTCGGCTGGCCCTGACGCGGCTGCTTCAGGGTGGGAAACCACGCGAGCAGGTGCTGGACTGGCGCAACTGCGCCGCCGCCGACCACCAGGTCGTCCACGACCACATCGCCCGGTGCGGCGAGCACTCCGCGCAGCGCCTGTTCACCAGGCTGTTCGTCGCGACCGTGCAGCGCCGTTCGGGCCTCGGCCGCCTGGACCTCGGCCACACCCCGTGGGGGCAGGCGTGAGCGGCGTCGACCTGGCCCGGCTCCGCATCGGTCGTTCCGGTTGGGCCTGTGAAGACTCGGGAGGGCGCGACGGCCGGCTACCACCGTGCTCCTGCTGCCCACCGAGTGGTCGCTCCGCCCCGCCAGGAGGACCCGGCCCTGACCGCCGTCGTCGTGCGGCAGGAGTAGGCCTGCCTCGAACTCGCTGCCTCCGCTTTCCCCGGCGTCGAGCAGGACCAGGAGGGCGCGGTGCCGACGTCGCTTGAGGACGTCTGGCTCTGTCCGCCACCCGCCCCTTGGGTCGTTGTCACGGGCAGCAGATACCTTGCAGCTCAGCACGGAACCAAGGCAGGCGGCAGGAAGAGGAGCGGCAATGGTCGTCGAGGTGGGGTACGCGCAGGCGTGGGACCTGGAGACTTGTGCGCCCTGGCGACCGATGTCCGCCGAGGAGGCCCGGAAGCGGGATGCCGCCGGGCTTCTGTACGTGGTGGTGTACCGGGAGCCGGGTCGGAAGGCACCGCTGGAAGTCCGGCTGGTCTCCTGGCGGGACCACTACGTCGGGCTGTGGGTCTACGACGCCCAGGGCCGCCGCACCTACGATCTGGACATGCGGCTGCTGGACGATCCAGCGCGGCTGCTGCGCCGGCACTCCGTCGGCTGGTACTACACAGGCCCGGAGATGGCGGAGTTCGACGAGGCGTGCCCACGCATCACCGTGGACCTCTTCCCGGACGGGAGGGGCCGACGAACGGAGGAGCGTCAGGGGCAGGGCGGGGGTTCCTACGCCACCTCGCCCGGACTCCAGGACGACGAGCGTTGGATGGACCGCCCCGCCTTCGGGGAGTGGCCGCTGCTCTCGGCCCAGGTACACGGGCTCACTGAGCCGCTGGCCTTCGAGGCGGCTGAGGTGGCCGAGGCAGCCGAGCCAGGTGACGGAGGCGCCCCTGCCACCTGCTGGCGTCCGCCGCGCCCCGCGCAGCCCGGGCCGATCAACGAGTTGTTCCGACCTGGGGCGCGCGTGACCGACGGGTACCACCCCGAGATGACCGTCGTGGAGCCGCGCCGGGTCGGCACCCTGCGCGTGCCCAGCGGGCTGCTGGCCGTCTCCGGCCCGGACGTCGACCGTGGCGACGGGCCGCGTATTGCGGTCCCTGTCCCGCCCGGGGAGTACGTACTCGACGAGGCGCAGGTCCGCTACAGCTACCAGTGCGAGTGGCGGGACGCCGAGGTCACCACCACGGAACCCACGGCCGTCCGCCTTCTCGTCAGCGAGACCCCCGCCGCGACCTGGGAGATGGCCCTCTGTCCGGACGACGATCCCCGGCTGTTCGTCGAAGAGCAGATAGCCGGCTTCGACACCGACGGCGCCACCGGCTGCTTCGCCGATGCCGGGTCCTGGGATCCACTCGTCGCGCTCTTCGAGCGAGGGCTGATCCAGGGGGAGTCGGACCTGGACGGGTACAAGGGCATCGACGACGGTTCCCTGTTCATGCAGCGCACCTGGGACGAGGCGTCCGGCGGCGAGCTCATGGCCTTCGCGACGACCGGGGACGGTACCTACCCGGTGTGGGTCGGCCGTTCCGAGGCCGGTGAGGTAACCGGCGTCGTGGTGCTGGTGGACGGGATGCCCGAGCTGCTCCCGGAGCGGGACGGAAACCCCACCGATGCGGCTGTGTAGGCAGGGTCCTGCCTACGGGCGCAGTCGCCAGCCGGGTGGCAGCTGGTGGCGATCGGGGCAGCAGGGTTCACCACGCTCGGCGCCTGGAGGCCGGGGTACACGTACCCATCACGGTCAGCGGTGAGTGCCTCCCGAACTCGGGTTCTGGCTCAGTTTCCGTGGGCGCATGCCTCCGCCTCTGCCAGGTACCGAGCCACCGGCCCCAGGGTCAGCATTCCGCTCGCCCCGCCCGCGTGTTCGGCGCGGGCAGCGCGCAGGGCTGTTGCCGCGCGGGCGGCGATCGGGCGCTCGTCGAGGCGGGCGGCGGCGTGGGCTGTCAGGCACCAGAGTGCCTCCTGCATGTGGTCAAGTGGTGGTTCGGGCGTCGTGGTGAGGGCGGTACGGGCCTCCTCGTCCTGGCTGCGGGCGAGCAGCACCAAGGGGCGCGTCCAGGGGCGGTAGGGGCCCCAGTCGAGCGCGGGATCGGTGGGCGCGGGACGGTCGTGCAGGAGGCGGAGGCCCATCAGGGCGAGCGCGAACAGGCCGCGATGCAGCCCGGGCATGCCCGCCGTATCGGCGAGGGAGTGCTCGGCGGCGCGATACTGCGCCGCGGCCGTGGCGGCGGTCGGCCCGCCCGGTTCGGTGCTGCGGGCGGCCGTGACCCTGGCCCGGTACCAGCCGGTGAGCACGGGGACGAGAGGTGCCTCGGTGCTGACGGCGAGTTGCTCGGCGGCCTCGGCGTGTGCGGCCGCGGTGTCGAGGTCGCCGAGAGCTGAGGCGGACTGCAAGCGGATGAGCCGGCCGAGTACGACGAAGTCCGGCAGCTCGTGCCGGTTGGCCAGGTCCAGGACCTCGGCGCCGATCACGTCCCGTGCCGCCGCGAGCCCGGGTCGGGTGAAGGACTGGAGGAACACGCCGTTGAGGGCGAACGCCAGCAAGGCCGGATCGCCCAGCTCCCGGGCCAGCGCCTCGGCCTCGCGCGACGCCTGCCCGGCGCGCCTTTGCTCGGTCGGGGACAGATCGGCGCTGCGGCTCTCGACCGCGACGGTGGCCAGCAGACGGGCGCGCAGTTGGGCGGGGCCGTCGGTGCCCAGCGCGGTGAGTGTGCGCTCGGCCGCCGCGACGACGGCGCGGGACTGCTCGGGGTCGTCGGCGCGGCTCCAGAGGGCGGGCACGTCGTAGGCGCCGATGACGCGGGCGGTCAGGGTGATGTCTCCGGTGCGCTCCGCCGCCTCGACGGCGGCGAGGCGGTCGCGCCGCGAGTGGATGAGGGCGTCACCCCCCGCCAGGGCCAGGGTGCGGGCCAGTTCGACGGTGGTGCGCGGGCCGAGTCGTACGCCTGCGGTCCACACGGTGTGTGGGGGCTGGAGGGTCGCAGCTCCGCGGAGAATGTCCGTCTCCAGGTGCCGGAGGTCGGCACCGGGGTCGAGCCCGAGTTGGTCCGCGAGCATCGTGCGGGCGCGGCGGAGGGTGGCCAGTGCGTCCGCCTGACGGCCTGCCCGGTGCAGCGCGCGGGCCAGCAGCCCCCAGGCCGGCTCACGCCAGGGGTGTTCGGTGACGTGGGCGCCCAGCTCGGCGACCAGTTCGGCTCCTGAACCGGAGTCGAGGAGGAGGCGGGCGCGCAGTTCCACCCCCTCCAGCCTCAGCTCCTCCAGCCGAGCCCGTTCGCTCTGGGCCCACGCGGAGCCGGTCACGTCGGCGTAGGCGGGGCCGCGCCAGGTCGCGAGGGCCGCGTCGAGGTCGGTCAGCGCATCGGGGGTGTGCCGGGCGCGGGCCAGGGCGTCCTCGAACCGGTGGACGTCCACGGTGTCGCGCGGCAGGCGCAGCGCGTAGCCGGGTCCTTCCGTGACGAGGACGCGCGGCGGGGTGCGGGGCGGCCGGTCGGGTTCGATGGCACGGCGCAGCGCGGCGACGAACGTGTGCAACGCACCCACGGCCCGCACCGGTGGCTCGGCCCACAGGTCGTCCACGAGGGTGTCGGTGGGGACCATCCGTCCCCCGGCGGCGACAAGCCGGGCGAGTACCTCGCGGTGGCGGGGCCCGCCCAGGTTGACCGGGGTGCCGTCGTCGTGGAGGGCACGCACGGCACCGAGTACGTCGATTCGCATGCCCTCCATCTTGCGTCGCGCGGGTCTGTGGCGTCGCAGCGTACTGATCGGCTGCTGATTGCTGTCGCCCACGCTGATCCCGTCAGTCCTCGGACCACGGCTTTCGCCGGTCCCCGGACCCCAGGAAGGGGCCCTTCATGATTCTCACCATCCCCGGCTTCGACCACGTCCGTCTGCCCGGCGCCGACGGAGTGGAGCTTGCCGCAGCCGTCGGTGGCCACGGCAGCCCGGTCGTGCTGCTGCACGGCTTCCCCCAGACCCACCTGATGTGGCGGCACGTCGCCGAGCGGCTCGCCGGCGAGCACACGGTGATCTGTCCCGACCTGCGCGGCTACGGCGCCAGTGACAAGCCGGTGGCCACCGGCCCTGAGGTGTACTCCAAGCGCACCATGGCCGCCGATGTCGTCGCCCTGGCGGCGGCGCTCGGCCATGAGCGCTTCGCCCTGGTCGGCCACGACCGAGGCGCTCTGGTCGCGTTCCGGGCGGGACTGGACCATCCCGATGCCCTCTCGCACCTGGGCATCCTCGACGTCGTACCGACCCTGGACATGTGGAGCGTCCTGCACGGTGTCCCCGCGGCGGTCGGCTACCACCTGTTCCTCATGGCGCAGCCGCCGGGCCTGCCGGAGACGATGATCGCCAACAGCGCCGACGCCTTCTTCGGCTCCTTCCTCGACGCCTGGGCCGGTGACCCGGCGGCCCTGCCGGAACCGGTCCGGTCCGCGTACCTGCGGGCCAGCGCCGCGGCCGTGCCGTCGATCGTCGCGGACTACCGAGCCTCGGCGGGCATCGACGTCACACACGACCAAGCGGACCAGGACGCCGGTTCCCAGCTCGCCATGCCCGTGACGGTCGTCCAGCAGGACTGGGGCGCACGACTGGGCTACGACGCCGCCGCGGTCTGGCGCGCGTGGGCACCGGACCTCGACCACCGGCTGACCGGCGCGGGGCACTTCATGGCCGAAGAGGCGCCGGACGAGATCACCGACGCGATCCGCGACCTGCTGCTCCGCTGAGCCCTCCGCCCGGGCCACGAAACGGAATGGGACGGGACAGCGACGGACACCGCCCCCGACCACCCGCCGGCCGGGCCGCTGTGGCGCCCCGGGTCCGGAGTGGGGCCCGCCATACCGAGCGGGCCCCACTCCGGACCCGGCTGGACCGGCCTACCGAACCGCGTACAACACCTGGCTGCGCGAAGTACAGAACCGGCCGGCCTGACCGACTCCGGGCCGAAGGGACCCGGTGGTGGCGGCGACCGAAATCGTCGGGCCCGCACCGGCCGCTCCAGGACGTGCCCCTGCTGGTCGAGCGGCACGTCGGTTCGTCGCGACCGTGCAACGCCTCGCGGGCCTCGGCCACCTGGACCCCGGCTACACCACCTGGGGGCAGGCATGAGCGGCAGTGAGTTGTCCGGCGTCGACCTGGCCCGGGTGGCGCTGCGGGCCGCGATGGCGGCCGCCCGGAACCCCCGGCCGCACCCGGGTGTGAGTAGTTGAGGCACAGAAGAAAGAGCAGGATCACCCGGCTGGGCTTTCAGCCTGTCGCTGAAGTTCTTCGAGTTGGAGGGCCGGTTCCCCGATCTGCTGGAAGGGGTCCCGACGGCCGCGGTGGGGTATGTCGCCGACTTGGTGAAGGTTTTGGTTGTTGATTTCGCCAAGTGCACGCCGGTCATCGTGTGCTGACGGGACGAGCGTGGTCTGGCCGGCCGCTGCGATCCGCCGGGGTGGCGGTGAGCTGCTCTGGCCGGGGATGTCGGAGCGTCGTCACAGGAAGCGGCGCAGGAGGCGGGACTTGCGAGGGGTGAAGGGCGGGTAGGCGAGGCGGAGGGTGTCGAAGTGCAGGGGTTTGTCGAGGACGGACTTGGTGTGGCTGAAGCGGTTGATGGAGTGTTCGCCGTGGTAGCCGCCCATGCCGCTCTCGCCGACGCCGCCGAAGGGGAGGCCGGGTATGGCGGGGTGGGTGTTGGGGGCGCCGAAGGAGAGGGCGCCGGATGAGGTCTCGTTGGTCAGGCGGCGCTTGGTGGCGGGTGATGGGGTGAAGGCGTACAGGGCCAGGGGCTTGTCGCGGGCGGTGATGAAGGCGATGGCTGCGTCGAGGTCGGGGACGCGGACGATGGGCAGGAGGGGGCCGAAGATCTCCTCGCGCATGACGGGGGCGGACGGGTCGACGTCGGCGAGGACGGTCGGGGCGAGGTAGCGGTCGGCGCGGTCGTGGTCGCCGCCGGTGACGATCCGGCCGTCCGTGAGGAGCGCGGTGAGGCGGTCGAAGTGGCGCTCGTTGATGATGCGGCCGTAGTCGGGGCTCTTCGCCGGGTCGGTGCCGTACATCTCGCGGATCGCGGTGGTCAGGTGCGGTTCGATCGCGGTCGCGGTGTCGCCGATGGCGAGGACGTAGTCGGGGGCGACGCAGGTCTGGCCGGCGTTCATGAACTTGCCCCAGGCGATGCGGCGGGCCGCTGTCGCGAGGTCGGTGCCCGGCTCCACGACGACCGGGCTCTTGCCGCCCAGTTCCAGGGTGACCGGGGTGAGGTGGCGGGCCGCGGCCGTCATCACGATGCGGCCGACGGTGCCGTTGCCGGTGTAGAAGATGTGGTCGAAGCGCTGCTCCAGCAGGGCGGTGGTCTCCGGTATGCCGCCCTCGGTCACGGCGACGGCGCGCGGGTCCAGCGTGCGGGGCAGCCAGTGGGCGAGCGCCGCTGAGGTGGCGGGGGCGAGTTCACTGGGCTTGACTACGGCGCAGTTGCCCGCGGCGATCGCGCCGACCAGCGGTGACAGGGCGAGCTGCAGCGGGTAGTTCCAGGGGCTGATGATCAGAACGGTGCCCAGCGGCTCGCGCACGGTCCGGGCCCGGGCCGGCCGCAGCCCCAGGGGTACCGGGACGCGGCGCGGGCGCAGCCAGCGGTCCATGTGGCGCAGGGTGTGGTCGATCTCGTTGATGGTGAAGCCGATCTCGGTGGTGTGGACCTCGGTGGCGTTCTTGCCGAGGTCGGAGTGGAGCGCGGCCGTGAAGACGCCCTGCTGTTCGACCAACAGGCGGCGCAGGGCGCGCAGCTGGGCCTTGCGCCAGGAGAGGGGCTTGGTGCGGCCGGTGGCGAAGGTGGCGTTCAGTCGGGCGACGGTGGCCGGCACGTCGGCGGCCTCGTCCGTGGTGGTGGACAGGGTCTGGGTGGCTTCGGTGGAAGTGTTCATGCCGACGAGCATATATGAAACGAAGTGCTTTCGTTTCGTTTTGTGTTAAAGTCATGGCATGACCCGCACCACACCCCCCGCCCCCCAGTGCTCCGAGGCCACGCCCCCGGCGACGCCCCGCCGGGGGCGTCCCCGCGACGCCGCCCGGGATCGGGCCCTGCTGGATGCCACCCTGGCCGTCCTGGCCGAGAGCGGCTTCGGTGGGCTGACCACCGCAGCTGTGGCCGCCCGAGCCGGGGTCTCCACCGCCACCCTCTACCGGCGCTGGTCGTCCAAGGAGGACCTGGTGATCGCCGCCGCCGCGAGCTTCACCGAGCCCTACGGTCCGCCCGCGACCGGCAGCCTCGAAGGCGACCTGCGCGTGGTGCTCCGGGACAAGGCCGCCGCCATGACCGGTGAGGGCGGCCGGCTGATGCGCGCCCTGATTGGCGAGGCGGCACACAACGGCGCCCTGGCCGAGGCGCTCACGGCGGCCTTCCTGGAGCCGGTGTACCGGCGGGTGGCCGAGGTCGTGCGGCTGGCCGTCGAGCGGGGCGAGATCCCGCCGGTCAAGGACGCCGACCTCCTCGGGGAGGTGGCGGTCGGCCCGGTGATGAGCAGGTTCTTCCTCACCCCCCGGCTACCGGAACAGGTCGACGCGGCCACCGCACAGGAGACGGCGGACCGATTCCTCCCCTTCGTCCTGCGCGCGGTCGGCGGCGGTGCGCGGCCCGCACGGGAGTGATCCATCAGGGCATGGCCGTGTTCTCCGTATAGCTACGGCCAGGTGGTGTGTACCTCTGAGTGACCGCCGGACATTGATCATGATCCGGTCAGTGTGAGGGTGGCGACCCGGTTCTCGTACGCGCGGCGGGCCTTGTGCTGGGCCGGGACCGCCGGGGGGCCCAGGGTGCCGTCGAGCGGTTGGCAGCGGGCAAGTGCGGAGACGGGCCGGCCTTCCGGGTGCGCGGTGCGCACGTCTTCCATCTGGTCGGCGGGGATGGTGAGGGGCGGCGTCCGGCCTTGTTGCCTTTGGCCTCGGCGGCGCGGAGTCCGTCGTAGGTCGGCTCGCGCTGGAGGTCGCGTTGGAGTTCGTCGGCGGCGAGGGTCTGCACCGTGAACTTCACGGTGGACAGCAGTTCGTCGGTGCGGGGTGGCGGGCGGTGGGATCCATCGCGGAGAACGCCCCGTCGCGGCTCCGCGGGTTCCTCCGATGCCGGGGCGGCGGCGTACGAGTTCCAGCTTCGGATCAGGCTGGCTGATCGGAGGCATAGCGGGCGAGCGTGGTCTCTACCGCTTGCTCGACGGCGTAACGGATGTCGGAGGCTGCGGGGTTCCAGTCGGTCAGCAGCATGCGGGGCCACAGGACGTAGTTGGCGATCATCCCGAGGAACTGGTTGGCGGCGCTCTCGGTGTCCGGAACGTCGGCGTTGCCGGCCTCGTGCTCCGACTCCAGGTAGCGCTGGACAGAGGTGAAGTAGGGCAGCTTGCCGAGCTGGAACTGCATCCGTCCCAGTTCGGGGAAGCGAGGCAGCTCGGCGATGACGATACGGAACAGGGCTGTCATGCCGGGCCGGCCGATCAGGTCGGCGTAGCGGTGGCCGATGGAGGTCAGGCCGGAACGCAGATCTCCGGCCTGAGGTCGCGCGACGGCGCCGGTGACGTCACGCTGCCATGACTCGGTGACGATGGCCTCGAAGAGGGCTGCCTTGGTGGGGAACTGCTTGAACAAGGTGGACTTCGAGACTGCCGCCCCCTCGGCGATGCGCGCGAGGGAAGTGCCGTCGTAACCGTGGTTCAGGAAGAGGTCCGTGGCTGCGGAGATGATCGCCTCACGCTTTTTCTGGGCGAGACGGCGGTGGTGCGCGGAGAGCTCTGCTGCCATGCGTGCAGTATGCCCCAGATCCGAGGCGAGTCACTTGACTCGCCTCTTTGGGGCTGCCTACGCTGCAATGGAAAGGCGAGTCGAGCGACTCGCCTCGGATGGCGGTGCCCGACGTCTCTCCGGTGCCGTGTGATGAGGGAGTAGCGGGATGACAGCCGACAGGATCGCTTTGGTGACCGGTGCGAACCGTGGTCTGGGCCGGAGCACGGCTCTTGCGCTGGCGGCACGCGGGGTGCGGGTCGTGGTCGCTCATCGCGGTGATGTGGCCGGGGCCGAGAAGACGGCGCAGCACGTGCACGCTGCGGGTGGGACCGCCGCTGTCGTGCGTCTCGACATCAGCGACGTCTCCTCTTTCGGAGCCTTCACTTCCGAGCTGAGCGGACTGCTTGAGCGCTGGGGGGCTTCGCGGCTCGATATCGTGGTCAACAACGCGGGGGTCGGTGTCTTCGGCCCACTGGAAGCCGTCACGACCGATGACTTCGACACGGTGTTCGGCACGAACGTGCGGGGTACGTTCTTCCTCATCCAGTCGCTTGTGCCGATGCTGGCGAAAGGCGCCCGCGTCATCAACGTCTCGTCGTCGTTGACTCGCCACACCAGTCCCGCGACCTCGGTCTACTCCGCTTCGAAGGCCGCGGTCGAGGCTCTGAGCCGTACTCTGGCCGCAGAACTCGGCCCCCGAGGTGTCCGGGTCAACTCCATTGCCCCGGGGCCGACCGCCACCGACTTCAACGGCGGTGCCATGCGGGATGACGCCGGTATGCGCCAGGGTCTGGCCGGGCGGACCGCGCTTGGCCGCGTCGGCGAACCCGAGGAGATCGGCGACGCCATCGCCGAACTGGCGTCCGACGGCCTGCGCTGGATGACCGCCCAGCGCATCGAGGTCTCCGGCGGCGCCCTCCTGTGACCGACCGGGCGAGTCCGTCCCGGGCCACGGGCAACGGCGCGCCGGATTCGTTCCGCGCCGGTCTCGTCTTCATCCAGCTTCGACGCGTCCGGGGTGCGCAGCGGGTGCAGGGCGCCGGCGGCATCACCGATTCCCTGCACCACCTCTGCGCAAGACGTATCCCCGACTGGTGGCCCGGGCCCGGCAGGCCGCGGCGGACGGTTTCGCCACGGCCACCATCGAGCTCCCCGGAAGCGGCGACCGGCCCCGCCTGCCCGCCACTGAGCAGGCCGTCGCCGACCTGCGCCGGGCGCTGGTGGCCGGCGAGCCGGTCAGCGACGAGATCATCGACGCCCTCATCCTCCCTCTGGTCGACAAAGCGGTCCCGGAATGGCAGACCGCCCTGGACGCCCTCCTGCCGCTGCCCGGGATCGACGGGCCGGTCGGGTACTCGGGGGGAGTGATCTCCATCGGGACCCGGCTGGCGGTGGTCGAGCCGCGGATCTCGGCCGCCGTTCTGTTCGCCGGGAGCTTCGTCCCCCGATCCATGTTCGCGGAGGCCCGACAGGTCACCATTCCGCTGCACGTCCTGCTGCAGTGGGACGACGAAGGGAACGACCGGCAGGCGGCTCTGGACCTGTTCGACGCCTTCGGCTCCAAGGAGAAGGCCCTGCATGCCAACATGGGCGGGCACACCGGCGTCCCCCAGCACGCGGGGGACACCGCGGCCGCGTTCTTCACCCGGCACCTGACGTGAGACCGGGCCGCCAGGCCGACCGGGGACAGTAGCCGCTGCCGACCAACGCCGCCTCATCGAGACGACGGGCCCCGCCCCGTGGTGGGGCCTGTTTCCCACCGGGACGCCCAATGGCCCCCGGTGGGCCCAACCGACCGCCCCGCCCTCTCGGCTGGAGGAGACGGGGCGGGCGTTTAATCGGATGTGCGTGCGGCGCGGGGTTGTTAGGTTCGCCGTGTGCCGAAGTTGAATCAGATCATCGCAGTCGAAAAGGGCGTCAAGTCCAAGGCTCTCCAGGAGCTCACCCAGGCTCACCAGGATGTGCAGAAGCCCGCCCTGCTGGCCGGCATCTCCCGGACCTACCAGCCCAAGGACGAGGAGGGCGAGCAGCTGCCGCCCGAGTCCACCCGGGTGCAGATCAAGGCCGAGGACGCTCTGCGGGCGACCGCCGGGACGTTGACGCGCCTCTTCGACGTGACCGCGACGAAGGACTGGGCGAACCGGTCCGCAGTCGCGGACGTGGTGGTCGACGGCACGGTGCTGTTGTCCCAGGTGCCCGTCCCGTACCTGTTGTTCCTGGAGAAGCAACTCACCGACCTGCACACCTTCGTGCGCAAGCTGCCGGTGCTCGACGCCTCCGAGTCGTGGAACCTGGACCCCTCGACGGACTCGTGGAAGACGGACCCGGTGCGGACCATCCGCACGAAGAAGGTTCCGCGCAACCATGTGAAGGCCGAGGCCACGGAGAAGCACCCGGCACAGGTCGAGGTGTACTACGAGGACGTCCCGGTCGGTTACTGGACCACGGTGAAGTTCTCCGGCGCGCTGCCCGCCCGGCGGGTCAACGAGCTCCTCGACCGCGTCGAGAAGCTCCAGCAGTCCGTCAAGTTCGCCCGCGAGGAGGCGAACAACACCGAGGTCACCGACCAGCGGGTCGGCGACGCGGTTTTCGGCTACCTCTTCCGGTAGCCCCCACATACGCCCTCCGTCGCGAGCGGAGGGTGCGCGATGAGCGCAAGCTGAAACTGATGTTGAAGCTGATGAAGGGGTGTCAGTTGGGGGTTCGAATCCCTCTCCCCGCACCACGTGCGGGGGTGGCCCAAGCCTGGCAGAGGCGGCCCCGTGAAACTCAGATTCTCGCTCCAGTCTCAGTATTCGCCGCCGAACACCGGATCGACCGAGCGTGGGCGAACATCGACGGATGGGGGTTCAAGTCCCTCCGGCGCCTCTCTCGTGGCGCTGTAGTTCAAAGGCAGAACACGTCGATCTCAACATGACCCGCGGTTCTTAAACGCCGCCGGTGTGCGCAAATGGGTGGCAAGCTGGAGCCCGGGAGCTGGACATGCTCCCGGGCTCCGTCACGTTCTGGCCCGCGGCTTGTGCTGTGACCGGGAAGGTTCACCGGGCCGTGTCGGGTCGGACGTCATCCCCGGGGATGGTCCCGCAGGCGGGCCTGTACTCAGAAGCCGGTAGGCGGATTGTCGTTGGTGGTATGACGACCGGAAAGGGTGCCGCCGGACAGGCTGGTGAGGTTCCGAGAGCAGAGATGGAGACCTCATCGATGGCAACCTTCCTGTATCGCCTGGGTAGTTGGGCCTTCCGGTGGCGACGCCGGGTGACGCTGCTGTGGGTGGCGGTCCTGGCCGCCGTCGGCCTGGCGGCTCTCAACGCCGCGGAAGCGTCCGGTGACGGCTCAGGGCTGCCGGGGATCGAGTCGCAGAAGGCGTTCGACCTCATCAATGAGCGGTTCCCGGGAGCCGAGGCCGAAGGGGCGAACGCCCGCATCGTCTTCGTGGCACCGGACGGGCAGAAGATCACCGCGGCGCAGAACCGCGCGGCCGTCGAACGTCTGGTGACAGTCGTGACCGACGGGCCGCAGGTCGCCGACGTGGTGAACCCGTTCGACGGGGTGGGGGTGAGCGAGGACGCGTCGACGGCGTACGCCACGGTCACCTACGACGTGAGGGGCGATGACGTCTCCGACGCCGCCAAGGAACTCGTGAGTGAGGCCGTCGAGGAGGCCCGGGAGGCGGGACTCACCGTCGAGGCCGGAGGCGGTGCGATCGCGGAGGAACCCCCGGCCGGGATCGGCGAGATCCTCGGCATGGGTGTCGCCGCGGTCGTCCTGCTGGTCACCTTCGGATCCCTGGCCGCCGCCGGTGTGCCCCTGATGACGGCCGTGGTCGGCGTGGGCGTCAGCCTTGCCTCCCTCATCGCTCTGAGCAGTGCCTTCGGCCTCACCAACAACGAGCTGTCCATGATGATCGGCATCGCGGTCGGGATCGACTACGCCCTGTTCGTGGTGTCCCGTTACCGGCAGGAGCGGGCCGAGGGGCACGATCCGCGGGAGGCGGCAGCACTGGCCGTGGGCACCGCCGGCGCCGCGGTCGTCTTTGCCGGGCTCACGGTCTTCATTGCGCTGGCCGGGCTGTCGGTGGTCGGTGTGCCCGAGCTGACCAAGATGGGTCTCTCCGCCGCGGGGACGGTCGCGGTGAGTGTCCTGGTCTCGCTGACTCTCGTTCCGGCGCTGCTCGGCTTCTGGCCGAACGCCGTTCTCCCTCGCCGCGACCGTCGGCCCGACGGCCGGTTTCCCCGGTCCGGGAGCCGGCTGCGCAAGGGCCCTGTCCGGAACGTGGAGGACGCGAACGAGCCCCCCGGGCCCGGCCCGGTGCGCCGCGCGCGTCGGGCGGGCCGTCCGACGGGCGGGGACAGGAGTTGGGGGACGCGCTGGGGCCGGTTCGTCCTGCGCCGCCCGGTGCCCGTCCTGCTCGCCTCGGTCGCCTGCCTCGGTGCCCTGGCCGTACCGGCCCTGGATCTACGGCTGGGCACTCCCGGCGACGAGGCCAAGCCCACCTCGTCGACCGAGCGCCGCGCCTACGACGCCCTCGCGCACGGTTTCGGCCCCGGCTTCAACGGTCCCCTGACCGTCGTCGTCGACGCCACCCGGGCGGACGACCCGCAGGCCGCGGTGACGACGGTCTCGAAGGAGATCGCCGTCACCAAAGGCGTGGTGTCCGTCTCCCCTGCCCGGTTCAACAAGACCGGGGACACGGCGGTGTTGCAAGCCACTCCCTCGACCGCGCCCACGAGCAAGGAGACGAAGGACCTGGTCCACGCCATCCGCGACGCACGCCCCGATTTCGAGTCGGCCACCGGTGCGACCTTCGAAGTCACCGGTGCAACCGCCCTGAACATCGATGTCGCCGACAAGATGATGAGCGCGCTGGTCCCCTACCTGCTGATCGTGGTCGGTCTGGCCTTCCTGCTGTTGACGATCGTCTTCCGCTCGCTGCTCGTGCCCCTCAAGGCGGCCCTCGGCTTCCTGTTGTCTGTGCTCGCCTCCTTCGGCCTGCTCGTCACGGTCTTCCAGAACGGGCACGGAGCCGGACTCCTCGGCATCGACCAGACCGGACCGATCCTGAGCGAGATCCCGATCTTCCTGGTGGGCATCGTCTTCGGCCTCGCCATGGACTACCAGGTCTTCCTGGTGTCCCGGATGCGCGAGGCCCACGTCCACGGCGCGACGCCCGGTGAGGCCGTGATCGCCGGCTTCCGGCACAGCGGGCGGGTCGTGGTGGCGGCCGGGCTGATCATGATCGCGGTGTTCGCGGGGTTCCTGACGGCCGGTGACAGCCTGACCAAGATGGTCGGCTTCGGTCTGGCGACCGCCGTACTGTTCGACGCCTTCGTCGTCCGGATGGCGTTCGTGCCCGCCGTCCTCGTACTGCTCGGGCGGTCGGCCTGGTGGCTGCCCCGCCTCCTGGCCCGGCTGTTGCCGCGGGTCGACGTGGAAGGGGAGGCCCTCAGCCGTCGGCCCCCGACTTCCCCGACCGCGGTGGAGGACGCCGATCCGGACTCGGTACGCGCCTGACCGCGCCCGCGGGGCCGTTCGTGCCGGCCGCGGACGGCCCTCACCCGGTCCGGGCGCACCCGCGTGTCCCATCATGGGCCGTGCCACCCGCCATCGGAGGAACGATGCACGCCACCCGACTGAGACGGTACGCCGATCGCCATCCCCGCTCCGTCGAGTCGGCCTTCCTCCTGCTGCTGTACGTCGCCACCGCCGGACAGTACGTACGCCACGAGCCCGGCCGGACGCTCGGGCTGCTCATGGCCACGGCCGCGTGTCTGTCCCTGCTGTGGCGGCGCCGCCATCCCGCAGGCGTGGTCGTCGCCACCGCCACGTGCACCGGTGTCTCCGGCGGCGCGGGCCACGAGGTCACCCCGCTGGTGCTGCTCCCGGTCATCGTCGCGCTTTACGAGCCGGCCGTCCGCACCCCGGAGCGGACGGCGCGCGCCCACTGGCTGACCGCCGTCGCACTGGTCGTCCTGCCGACCCTGTTCCCCACCCACGACGGCCGGCCGTGGCTCGAAACAGTGGTCATCACCGCCTTCTGGACGGTGCTGCCCGTCGTCCAGGGCTCGGCCGTGCGGGCGCGGCGCGCCTACCTCGGCGCCGTACGCGCACGCGCCGAGCACGCCGAGCGCACCCGGGAGGAGGAAGCGCGGCACCGGGTCGCCGAGGAACGCGTCCGCATGGCCCGCGAACTGCACGACGTCGTCGCCCACCACATGGCCCTGGCCAACGCCCAGGCCGGCACCGCCGCGCACCTCCTGCGCGACCGTCCCCAACAGGCGGGACAGATCCTCGCCGAACTGGTCACCACCACCTCCTCGGCACTGCGCGAACTCCAGGCCACGGTCGGCCTCCTACGCCGGCCCGACGATCCGGAGGATCTTCTGGAACCGTCCCCGGGGCTCGGCCGGCTTCCCGACCTCGTCTCGGCGTTCGCCTCCGCCGGGCTCCGGGTCGTCGTCACGGCCGACGGCGAGGAACGGCCGCTGTCTCCCGGCACCGACCTGACCGCGTTCCGTATCGTGCAGGAGGCCCTCACCAACGTGGCCAAGCACGCGTCCGCCAACACCGCGCACATCCGACTGGTCTACACCCACGACCGGTTGACACTCACCGTCAGCGACGACGGCGGCGCCCTACCCCGCCCGACGCCACCGAGCGGCGGATTCGGCCTCGTCGGCATGCGGGAACGCGCCCGCTCCGTCGGCGGCACCCTCCAGGCCGGGCACCGCCCCGAAGGCGGCTTCGCCGTGACCGCCGAGCTTCCCGTCCACCCCTGACGCCCGAGAAGAGCCCTCATGGCCATCCGCATCCTGCTCGCCGACGACCAGACCCTGCTCCGGGCGACCTTCCGCATCCTGATCGACTCCTGCACGGACATGGAAGTGGTCGACGAGGCCGCCGACGGCGACACGGCCGTGGAACTCACCCGGGTCCACCGCCCCGACGTCGTCCTCATGGACATCCGCATGCCCGGCTCCGACGGCCTCGCCGCGACCGGCGCCATCTGCGCCGACCCGAACCTGCGGAACACCCGCGTCCTGGTCCTGACCACGTTTCAGACCGACGAGCACGTCGCCCGTGCCCTGCGGATGGGTGCGAGCGGCTTCCTCGGCAAGGACGTGTCGGCCGACGCACTCCTTGACGGCATCCGCACCGTGGCCGCCGGGGACGCGCTGCTGTCCCCAGCAGCCACCCGCTCCCTCATCACCCGCTTCCTGGCCACACCCGAAACCGGCTCCGGCGCATCCCCAGTGGACCTGGCCGCCCTGACCGCCCGCGAACGCGAGATAACGGTGCTGGTGGCGGAAGGAAAGTCGGACACCGAAATCGCCGAGCAACTGTTCCTCAGCCCACTGACGGTACGCACCCACGTACAGCGCACCAAAACCAAGTTGAACGCCCGCAGCCGTGCCCAACTCGTCGCTCTCGCCTACCAGTCGGGCCTCGTGCGACCGCCAACATGAGGCGCCACGCCCCAGCTGGGAGCAGCTCCCCAGTTGTCGCGCTCCTGGTCCGGCTCCCCGACCACAACCCAGGCGCAGGGCGACCCGTCCACGGCGCCGGCGAACCCGGTCGTGCTGCCCGCCTCCGGCACGAAGACCGGCTACCGGTACACCTATCCGTTCAGGGCACGGGCCCCAGGCTCATTTCCCCAAACGGTGGGTACCACGGATCGTATTCTGGAATTTCCGTGTGGGGCATGTGTTCGTGGAACAGGCCCTCCAGGATCTCACGATTCTCCTTGAGGTAGTCGTCTAGCGGGACACTCCCGCCAGGGACAGGACCAATAGTTGGGTAGGCGACCGATGGGGGACTGTCCTGCTCGGCGGCCTTCTTGTCCTCGTAGTCAAGGCGGGCGCTTCCTCCGTCTTCGACACCTTGAAAGTACGCCTTGAGGTTTTCATCGTTGAGGGGAGCGGGCGCCTGAGCAGTGCACTGAGGTGCCTCCCATCCGAAAATGGCTCCAGCCAGGTACCAGTCCTCGGTCGTCGTTGGTGTACTGCTCATTTCCTTCCTCCCGTCAGTCGCGGGCGATGTCACGGTCTCAGGCCGTGGCAGATGGGGTGTTCGGCCAGTTCAAGTCCGGCGTCGACTATTCCCGTTCGTGTCCTGCCCGACCCGCAGTTGGCTTCCTCCCGCGCCGACGGACAGATGCCATGAGCTGGTGGTCTGGCCTGTGGCCGTCGCCCCTGGCTACCCATACCTTCCCCGGGAGGGCGCGGAGCAGCCGTGTGGAGGGCGGTCAGGTCGACCTGCACGTCGCGTCGGCTGTGTCATACCGTCCAGAGTCTGAACGGCATGCCCCCTTCTCTCATGCTCCGTATTTCCAGCGTGGCACGTTTGCAGTAAGCCGCAAACTCAGCCGGACTGGGCAGCCTCACCGGCCCGTCCGTCGACAAGGGAGCCGCAATCAGGCGTGGCAGCCGGGCCGGTACGCTGCCGGGCGTGAACGGCGAGAACGGTGGTGGCGCGGCGGCGTTGGAGCGGCTGATGGCTCTGGCCGTCTCCCTGCGGAGGGTGAACGGCGAGATCAACCGGCTGACGGACGCCTTCGCGACGGCCCATGGACTGCATGCGACGGATGTGAGCGCGCTCGCCGCGGTCTTGGACGCGGAGGAGCCGGTCACCCCGGGGATGCTGCGGACGCGACTGGGGCTGACGTCCGGAGCGGTGACCGCCTGTCTGGACCGGCTGGAGCGCGCCGGTCACATCCGTCGTACCCGGGACGAGGCGGACCGGCGGGTGGTCCGCGTCGAGTACGTGGACGAGGCACGTCTGGCCGCGCGGGCCTTCTTCCGCCCGCTGGCGGTGGCGGGGGAGCGTGCGCGAGGTCGGTTCGAGGACGAGGAACTCGACGTGGTGCTGCGGTTCCTGGCTGCCTTCAGCGAGGAGATGGCTCGCCTGGAGGAGCCCCCGCGCCCAGCGGTTTGACGGAGTACGGGGTGGGTGCGGTCGAGGAGATCGGCAACACCTACGATCCGAATGTCTCAATCCATCAAGATAATCGGCCCGTCAGTCGCCCCGTCGAGACAGCGGATGTGTCCTCCATGCCCCACCCCGTACGCCCCGCCCGGTCCTGCCGCGCAGTCCGTCTGCTGATCCCGCTCCTCCTTCTCGTCGCCTGGTTGGGTGTCGGCGGGGTGCTCGGACCGTACGCGGGAAAGCTCGGTGAGGTCGCCACCAACGACCAGGCGGCGTTCCTCCCCCGTACCGCCGAGTCCACTCAGGTCATCGATGTGCAGGAGGACTTCCGGCAGAGCGACGCCGTGCCGCTCGTCGTCGTGTGGACCGCGCACGACGGCGGTCCGCTGCCGGAGACGGCGCGCGCCGACAGCGCCGACGCCCTGGCAGGCATCGACGGCTCAACCCTGCTCGCCGGGAACCCGTCCCCCGCCCTCGCCTCGGACGACGGCCGCGCCCTACGGGCGGTGGTGCCGCTGCGGACCGATCTCGACGACGGCCTGGCGGACGCGCTGAAGGACATCGGGGCACAGGCCCGGACGGTGCCGGGAACCAGCGTCCACCTCGCGGGCCCGGCGGCTGCCCAGGCGGATCTCAAGAACGCGTTCTCCGGGATCGACGGTCTGCTGCTGGGCGTGGCCCTCGCGACTGTGCTCGTCATCCTGCTCCTGGTCTACCGCAGCGTCCTGCTGCCGCTGCTGATCATCTTGGCCGCCGTGTTCGCGCTCGCCCTGGCCTGCGCGGTGGTGTACGCGCTCGCCGAACGGGGGGTCGTGCGGGTCGACGGTCAGGTCCAGGGGATCCTGTCGATCCTGGTGATCGGGGCGGCCACCGACTACGCGCTGCTCCTGACAGCCAGGTTCCGCGAGGAGTTGGAGCGCGGGGACGACCGAACGGTGGCGATGCGGGCCGCCCTGCGCCGCTCGGCCGGCCCGGTGCTGGCCAGCGCGGCGACCGTGGCGCTGGGACTGCTCGCGCTCCTGCTGAGCGATCTGACCAACAACCGGGCGCTGGGGCCCGTCGGGGCCATCGGGATCGTCTGCGCGGTCGCGGCGGCACTCACCTTCCTCCCCGCCGTGCTCGTCCTCCTCGGCCGCGCCGCCTACTGGCCCGCGCGGCCCCACCACAACGGCCTGGAAGCGGCGACCGGGTCGCACCGGATCTGGCGTCGGGTCGCCGACCTGGTGGACCGGGCGCCCCGCCGCGTCTGGGCCGTCACCCTGGCGGCGCTGCTCGCCTGCGCGGCGTTCGCCCCGAACCTGACCTCGCGCGGGGTGCCGCTGGACGAGACCTTCGTCGGCGACGCGCCTTCCGTGGCCGCGCAGGCCGTCCTCGGTGAGCACTTCCCGGGCGGCTCGGGCAGCCCTGCCGTGGTGGTCGTGCGCGCCGATGCCCTCGAACCGGTCGTCGCCGCCGCCCGACAGGTGCCGGGCGTTGCCTCCGCCCTCCCGACGACCGCCAGTGGTGCTCCCGGCGGCCCGCCTCTGATCGCCGAGGGTCGGGTACGGATCGACGTCACCCTGGCCGACCCCGCCGACAGCGAAGCGGCCGAACGGACCGTGGCCGCGCTGCGGGAGGCCGTCCACGCGGTACCCGACGCCGACGCGCTGGTGGGCGGGGTCACCGCCCAGCGGATCGACACCCAGCGGACGGCGGCGGCCGACCGCGCCCTGATCGTGCCGGTCGTCCTGGCGATCATCCTGGTCATCCTCACGGCGCTGCTGCGCTCCCTGCTGATGCCGCTGCTCCTGGTGGCGACCGTCGCGCTGAACTTCTTCGCCACCCTCGGGGTCGCGTCCCTCGTCTTCACCCACCTTCTGGGCTTCACCGGCACGGACGCCTCGGTCCCGCTGTACGGATTCGTCTTCCTGGTGGCGCTCGGCGTGGACTACAACATCTTCCTGATGTCCCGTGTCCGCGAGGAGTCGATCCGCCTCGGCACGCGGGAGGGCCTGCGCCACGGGTTGGTGGCGACCGGCGGGGTGATCACCTCCGCCGGGGTGGTCCTGGCGGCGACCTTCGCGGCGCTGGGGGTGATCCCGCTGGCGTTCCTGATCCAGATCGCCTTCATCGTGGCGTTCGGCGTCCTCCTGGACACCCTGGTCGTCCGCTCCCTGCTGGTCCCCGCCCTGGTGCGGAGCCTGGGCGAGCGCGCTTGGTGGCCCGGTGGCCCGGCCGGCTTCCGCAGCCCCGGGTCGTAGGGGTCTGAGGAGTGCGGCTGTCAGCGCCGGACCGAGCTCCTGATCGTGAGGTGGGGCTGGACGGCCGACCTCACCGAGGCGACCGTCATCGCAGCCAACAAAGTCCGCGTCCGGGAAGCACTGGCTGCTGACGGGAGGGCTGTCGTTCCGGCCAGCGTGCTCGGTCCTGCGCCGTTCAGTGGTGGGCGGGGCCGTTGGGGCCGGAGACGGCGCCCAGCTGGGACAGGCCGTCGAGGATGTCGGTGCAGGTCCAGTACTCGACGAACCGGCCGTCGCGGACGCGCAGGATGTCGTTGCCGGAGAAGGAGACGTCCGTGCCGACGGGGGCGGTGGCCTGGGGGATGCCGCCGGTGTAGGTGGCGCGCATGGTCCAGCGGGCGGAGATCAGGTCGCCGTCGATGATCGGGCCGAGGTCGACGGTGATGCTGATGTCGCCGAAGGCGGCCATGGTCTGCTCGATCTCGGGCAGCAGGCGCTCGGGGCCGGTGACGGCTTCGGAGTCGCTGCCGTCCGGGCGAGCCTGGTGGACGACGAAGCCGGGGTCGAGGATCTCCTTGATCTGCAAATGCGTCAGCCTGCTCGCCCTGGACCCGGGGCCCCGCACCACGGGGGAGATCGCGGATCTGACAGGTCTGACCTCCGGATCGGCCACCCGCCTGGTCGACCGCCTCCAGAAGGCCGGCCTCGCCGAACGCCACTCCGACCCCCATGATCGACGCAAGACACTCGTCACGCTCACCAGTGACCGCACCCCCGAGATCGAAGCCGCCTGGGAGCCCCCGGCAAGGCCTTCGACCAGGCACTGGAGGACTTCACCGACGACGAACTCACCGTCATCGAGCGATACCTGCGGCGCACCACCGACGTCGGCACCACACAGACCGCACACCTGCGCGCCGCCCAGGGGCGCGCGGCATCGCCTGCCCGTACTCCGGTTGGCTGACACCTGCTCTTCCTGATGGGGGCCGGGGTGCGACCCACGGCTGACGTGCGCGGTTGCGGTGGTGTCTGAGACTCGGACTCCACGGTGATGAAGGGGCTTTCAGGTGGAGCGATGGGACCGGGTCAGGCGGGTCGCGGCATACGGGGCGGCGCTGGCGTTGCTGCCGTACGTGCTGATCAAGGTGTCGCCGGCGTCCTCGGGGTGTGGGCCCTGGTGGCCTCCGTCGTGGCCTGGGCCGTCGTCCGAGGGCGGCCCGCACGGGCCCCTCGGTGGGTGCCGCTGGTGCTCGGCTGGCTCGGCTCGGGTGCGTTGTTCGCCTGGAGCGGTTGGAAGCTTCCGTTCGTTGTGTACCTGGCGCTGGTGCGACCGGCCGACGTGGCCCTGCCGGAGGGCCTCGCGTTCGCGGCGATCCTGCACCTGGCAGCGGTGGGGTCGGGCGCCGCGATGCGGGAACTGTCCGATGCCATCGGGTGCGGCGCCCGCGCGCTCCGTCAGTTCGACGTCGGCGTACCGATGTGCACCACGCGTGCCCACGCGGGCGGTGCGTCCGGTACGTAGTCGTGGTCCTCGCTCCACCGGCGGCGCACCCCGGTCCGGGGGAACAGGCCCACGACCGTGCGACATGACGGCTGCGTGCGTGGCCACGGAGTCTGCCCGTCGGTGAGCGCCACGACCACGTCCGGCCGGGGCCGGGTGCGCAGGGCCCTGGCGAAGCCCGCGCGGAGATCCGTACCGCCGCCACCGGTCAGCGGTATGTCCTCCGCTTGGCAGAGCGTGCGCACGACGTCGGCCGTGGCGTCGCACGAGAGCACCGACACCAGGTCGCGCCGGCCGCCCACGGCCCGGGAGATCGCGGCGACCTCCAGCAGGGCGCTGCCCAGCTCGGCGTCGCTGACCGACCCGGAGGTGTCGATGATCACGCAGACCCGCGGCGGGGTGCGCCGGATGCTCGGCAGCACGACGCCGGGCAGACCCGCGGAACGGCGCGACGGTCGCCCGTACGAGTAGTCGCCCCCCGAACCGCTGCCGTACGCCGCCGAGCGAAGCGCCGCACCCAGCAACTCCCGCCACGGCTGCGGCGGATGGAACGCCTCCTCCGCCCAACGCCGCCAGCCAGCCGGCGTGTTCCCCGGGCGGGCGGAGATGCCCTGTGCCACCCGGAAGCGGACCGCGTCCCGCTCCTGCGCGCTGAGGCCGTGCGCACCGTTCGGCCCCCGTTCCCAGGGGCGCACCAGTCCGTCGGCGCCGCTGCCGCAGTCGAGCCAGACCAGGCCCTGGGTGCGTGGTCCCAGCCCGAACTGACGCAGGTAGTCCTCCATCAACTCGCCCGAACGCAGCCCCAGGGACTGCGGAGTGACGGCGTCCTCGGGGAGGACCAGTTCCTTCGCGTCGTCGTCGTACGCGTCGTCGTTGATCTCCATGTCGGCGGCGATGTTGATGCGCAGTCGGGCTCCCGGGCCGCTCAGTTGCCGCTCGCGCATCACGCGGTCCCCGCGGCCGTGGTGGTCGCGCAGCAGGTGCGACACCTCGTGCACCCAGACCGCGGCGAGCTCCGCCAACGGCGTGCGGTCGACGAACGCCGGGGAGACGTAGCACCGCCAGTACCGGTCGACGGCCATCGTCGGCACTCGGGGCGACTCCACGGGATGCAGTGCGAACAGCGCCGTCGCCAGATACGGCCGGGCGCGGGCGGCGAACAGGCGCGCTGCGAAGAGCTTGTCGCGATCCAGCTTCCCCGACGTGACCGAGGCGTCTGCCGTGCTCGCCGTGCCCGGTGCTTCTGGGGCTGACGGGCACGAGGGGGCCGAGGCGGCCGGGGCGGCGGTCATCGGCCGGCCCGCGTCGCGACCGGAACCCGGGCCGCGGTGTCGTCCGCGCGCCGCGACAGCGAGATCGCTCCGGCGAGCCGTTCGATGGACTGTGGGACCTCCCAGTCCTCCTGGCGCAGTGCGGCGAGCCCGGTCGCCGGGACCACCACGAGATCGGGCGCCCCGGTCTCCAACGCCCTTGCCAGCAGCGCCCACGCCGCGTCCCAGCGGGGCTTGTCCGGGCGGTTGCGGACGGCCGTCACCACGCCTTCCAGGGCGGCCTGGCGTCGATCGCCCCGCTCGGGCAGGACGGCACCCGAGGGGTCGGCGAGCAGTGCTTCGGGGTCCGGCAGGTCCATCCGGTCCAGACAGGCCAGCATCTCCAGCCCCGGCCCGTCGCCGACCGCGCCCCGGACCAGCAGGGACAGCACCTCCCTGGAGGAGCCCGCGGCGGTCGCGAAGGCGATCAGCCGCAGCGCCATCTCCCAACTGCGGGGCGAGGGCCAGGGACCACCGCGCCCCGTCTCCTGCTGCGGCAGCCGGTGAACCAGCGGAGGACGCACGGAGAGCAGCCCGCACACCGCGCGGCGGGCGAGGTCCACGGCCCGGGGCAGGGCCTCGGGGTCGAGCTGCGGCAGGGTCGCCCGGGGCCAGGTGCCGCCGAGCCCGCGCACCACGACCTCGTGGTCGTGGGTCCACTGGAGGTGGACGAAGCGGTTGGCCAGCGGCGGGCTCAGCTCCCAGCCGTCCGCCGCCGACGAACGCGGATTGGCCGCGGCCACGATCCGTACCCCGGACGGCAGCCGCAGCGAGCCGATCCGCCGCTCCAACACGAGCCGGAGGAGGGCGGCCTGCACCGCCGGGGGAGCGGTGGACAGCTCGTCCAGGAACAACAGCCCCCGGCCGGCCCGGACGAGTCGTACGGCCCAGTCAGGCGGGGCCATCGGAACGCCCTGCACGGCGGGGTCGTCACCGACGACGGGCAGCCCGGAGAAGTCGGAGGGCTCGTGGACGCTGGCGATCACGGTCGTCAGCGGAAGCTCCAGGGACTCGGCGAGCTGGGTCAGGGCAGCGGTCTTGCCGATCCCCGGCTCGCCCCACAGGAGCACCGGAAGGTCGGCGGCGACGGCGAGGGCCAGGGCCTCCAACTGGACGTCGGGGCGCGGTTCCGTGGTCGTGGTGCGCAGCAGGGTCAACAGCTCCTCCGCGACGTCGAGCGGGGAGGAGCCATGGGCTGCGGGCGTGCTGGCTGCGGTCATGGTGATCACCTGTGGGTCGGTTCCGGGCACGCGTGTGGGCGCGCGGTGCGAAAGCAGCAGGGGCAAGAAGAAGGAAGGAGAGGTGGGTCTCGGGGAGCGTCAGCGCAGCGTGGCGTGGCGCGGACGCGTGCGGTGTTGGCGCGGCTGGCGTTCGGGGCGGGGAACGGAGCCGGTCAGGTCCGTCCGGTACAGGCCGTAGGCGATCCGCCGCCGGGCCGCCCCTTCCAGGGCGTCCCGCAGCGGGCCGCTGCGCAGTACCGCGCCGGGCCCCAACAGGGCCTCGACGACGGCGAACGCCCCGGCGAAGTCGCCGTGGTCCAGCCGCTCGCGGACCCCGGGGAGACAGTCCGGGCGCCGGTGCGCCTCGTCGATCGCCCGGAGGCAGGGCAGCGGGGTGCCGGTCAGCGCGACGAGCAGTTCCTCGCGCCGGATCTCGTCGGGGCCGTGGTCGAGCGGGGCCAACACCCCGTCGACCAGGGCGATCCGATGGCGGGCGCCCCGGCAGTCGACGTGGTACGTCCCGCCCGGCGGGTCCTGGACGGGTGCGGGTCCGGTCGACGCACGCCCCGGCGCAAGGGCCGACGCGACCAAGGGGTGCAGGGAGTCGACCGTGAGCAGACCGGCGCGGAGCAGTTGGAGATCGGGGAGCGTCCAGGTCGCCGCGTCGGGCAGGGTCGGCAGCGCGGACGAGCCGCCGGCCCGCGCCGACACCGCGGTGATCCGCCACCGGGGCGCTCCGTCGGGGCGCGTCCCGCCACCGTCCGTGCCCCAGCCGGGATCGTCGTCCCGGAGCAGGTCCAGGGCCAGCCGGCGTTGGGCCCCGAGCCGTACGACGACGGTCCCTGCCGTGCGCTCTTCAGCGTCGAGCACGATCCCCGCCTCGGCCGCCCAACGGTCGACGGCCAAGGGGTACCCGTCGGGCACCAGCTCCGCCAGGTCGGGGCCGCACGGATCCTGCGCAGTGGCACCGGGCGGCCGGTCGGCCCCGCAACGCGAGGGCAACTCGTCGCTTCGGCGTGCGTCCCACAAGTGCCGGTGCAGATCGAGGCGATGGCGCCGGTGCGGCCTGGGGTGCGGATGGCGGCGGGCACCGGCGTCGAGGCGGTCGCCGTCCCAGACCCCGAGGGCGATCCGCTGGCCGGCGTCCGCCCAGGCCGGCGGCGTCCGCACCACCAGGTGCAGCGGTCGCCGCCCGTGGTGCGCCCCGACGTCGTAGCGGGTCAGGGTCAGCGTCAGCCCCGGGCGCAGCAGTCCGTCGGGAGCGATGCGGGGCAGGTGCCAGCGCAGCAGATCGGGGGCGAGGTGGCGGAGGTCGGCGCGGAGCCGGGCTGCCACGTCCGTGCCGTGGGAGTGCTTGATCGTGCCGAGTTGGACGTCGACGTCGACGCCGGCCGCCGCACATGCCCCGGCCCAGTCACCAGCGGTGCGGCGGGCGGTGGCGGTCTCGATCATGGAGGGCGGTACGGCGAACTCGCGCACGCGCCGCCAGAGGGCGAGGAAGGAGTCTCCCCGCGCGGTGTGAGTGGGCATCAGCACTCACCTTGCGCGGTGGGAGCCCCCCATCTGACAATCGATTGAGTGGTCATCGCGGCGATCGTAGCGCCCGGTTGCAGCGATGGCCAGGAGTTTTTCCCGCCCCGCTCCCGGGCTCTGAGCCACGGCGCCCTCTCACCGGCCCCTTCAGGACGTGGGGAGCGGCTCGCCGCCGTCCGGCACCATCAGCTGTTCTTCGTCGGGATGCACGACCGCATAGTTGGCATGGGTGGCCCAGAGCCTGTCGAAGACGGGACGCACGATCCGCTGCTGTTCGGTGGTCAGGCTGACACCTTCCTCCACCAGCCGGTCGAGGAGCTCCTGCCACACCAGTTCGGCATCATCGAAGGGCATCTCCTCGTCGTACTTCCAGGTGTCGAAGGACACGTCGATTCCTTCGAACCAACCTTCTTCGCCCTCACCGTCGGTCCACGGGTAGACCGGGAGTGTCGTCGTCATGAGCGGAAGGTACTTTGCCGCGCTGACACCCCTGGTGGTCACCGGCAGCCCGACGCCCCCGCCCCAGCCACCTCGCGGAGGTCTCCGGACCAGCGATCGCGGGGAAACCCGCTCGACCCGATCACCTCCTGGAAGAGATCTTTAGGCATGGAGTTCCTCTGCTACCACCGCGACCGGCCTGCCTCCCTGCCACTGCGCGAAGAACTGCTGGAAGAACACTGGTCACATGGACCGGTACGCGAAGGAGATGATCGCCCGCGGCCCGACTCTCGCCGACGACGGCGACACACCCACCGGAAGCGTGCACATCGTCGACCTGCCCGATCCCGCCGCTGCCCGCACCTTCGCCTTCGACGAGCCGAACTACCAGGCCGGCGCCTACCGGGACGTGCTGCTACGACGGTGGCGCAACACCCCGGGCCGCACCATGGGGGACTTCCCGGCGGCCGGACCGGCGGCAACCGGTACCTGGTACTCGGCCTCGGCACCGGTCAGGCCGCCGACCTCGAAGTGCCGCGAGACCGGGACGAGCTGATCGCCTACGGACCGCTGCTGTCCGACGACGGCGCCACCTGGCTGGGCACCGCGGCGCCGGTCCGAGCACCGGCCCCGGACACGGCACGTGCCGTCCTGACCCCGGACCGGTACGCCGACATCGAGGTGCACAACTGGCAGTTCGGCGGACGTTCGTCCTAGCCGAGGTCATCCGCGGGTCGCAGGCGGTATCGGAGACATCCGAGTACCGCCTTCAGACGCTGGGAGCCACCGAAGTCGCCTCCCGCGCGCGCGTGGCCGGTAGCGCGGCACGAGGACAGGCGGCCACCGTCAACGGCCGCCCCGGTGCCCTCTCCTGGAACGAGGACGGCGCCCCGCTGTCCCTCCTCGCCTTCACCGTCACCGACGGCCGCATCACCGAGATCACCGCCCTGGTCGACCCGGCGAAACTCGCGCTCATGGACCTGCCGACCCCGCTGTGAGTCCCCATCGGCGAAGGCCGCGCCGGACACCTCGCGGGGAAGGACGACCCTTTATTTCGTCACCTTGACGAGAATGATCCGGACCCGTTAGCGTCGAGGAGACGAAAAGAGGTGCGGCATGGCCGACATCACCAGGCGCCTCGGCTGGCGCCATCTGCGTTCCGCTCCCACGACCCACATCCGTCACCACCGCAGCGGGCGCCTCGTCCACGACGGCCCCGGCCTCGGCTTCTGGTACCGGCCGCTCACCGCGGCGCTCTCCGAGGTCCCCGTCGACGACCGGGAGGAGTCCATGGCCTTCCACGCCCGGACCGCCGACTTCCAGGACGTCACCGTGCAGGCGACCGTCACCTACCGGATCGCCGACCCCGCGCTCGCCGCCGAACGGCTCGACTTCTCCATCGACCCCGACACCGGGGTCTGGCGCGGATCGCCCCTGGAGCAACTCTCCACCCTGCTCTCCGAAACGGCCCAACAGCACGCACTCGCCGTGCTGGCCCGTACCCCCCTCGCCGACGCGTTGACGGACGGGGTGGCCGCGGTGCGGGACCGGATGACCGCCGGCCTGGGGGACGAACCACGGCTCGCCGCCACCGGACTGCACGTCGTCGGGGTGCGGGTGGTCGCCGTCCGCCCCGAACCCGAGGTCGAACGGGCCCTGCGCACCCCCACCCGCGAACGGGTCCAGCAGGAAGCCGACCGGGCCACCTACGAGCGCCGCGCGGTGGCCGTCGAACGCGAACGAACCATCGCCGAGAACGAGTTGGCCAGCAAGATCGAACTGGCCCGACAGGAGGAACGCCTGGTCGAGCAGCGCGGTGCCAACGCCCGCCGCGAAGCCGAGGAACGAGCCGCCGCCGACGCGATCCGCGCCGAGGCCGAAGCCGCCCGCACCGTCCGACTCGCCAAGGCACAGGCGGAGGCGGCCCGGGAAGCCGGCGAGGCCAGGGCCCGGGCGGAGGCCGCCTGGCTCAAGGCGCACGCCGACACGGACCCCGCGGTCCTGCACGCCCTCACCGCGGCCCGACTCGCCGAGAACCTGCCGCGCATCGACCACCTGACCGTCACCCCGGACGTGCTCACCGGCCTGGTGGAGCGACTGGGCCGCCCGCCCGTCGACCCGCGGCGGACGCCCACCGAGGGCGCGGCGGAGTGAGCCTCGCCCCACGGGCCGTGCTGGTCCACCGCACCACCGAGTACGAGGAACTGCTGGCCCGGCACGGCACCGCCGGACAGGCCGCCTTCTTCCTCACCTCGCGGGGCCGCGACCTCGAACCGGTGGCGGCCCGCCACGCCCGGGCCCGCCGCACCCTCGCCGCGGTCGAGGCGGCCGTCCCCCTCCACTGGCGTCGGGCCCGGGTCGAGCGAGCCGACCTCGACCGGTTCCTGTTCGGCCCGGAGGACGTCGTCGTGGTCGTCGGCGCGGACGGACTCGTCGCCAACACCGCCAAGTACCTGACCGGACAGCCCGTCGTGGGCGTGGACCCCGAACCCGGACGCGGCCTCGGCGTCCTCGTGCGCCACCGCCCCGCCGACACGGCCCGACTGCTCACCGCGGCCGTCCGACCCGACGCCGCCTTCGACGAACTGACCATGGTGGAGGCGGTCGCCGACGACACCCAGCGGATCCGCGCGCTCAACGAGATCTACCTCGGCGCCCCCGGCCACCAGACCGCCCGCTACCGACTCGCCACCGCCACCCGCCCCGACCCCGCCGCGCCCGAGGAGAGCCAGGCGTCCTCCGGGGTCCTCGTCGGCACCGGCACCGGAGCCACCGGCTGGCTGCGCTCCCTGTGGCGCGAACGCTCCGGCCCGCCGGCCCTGCCCGCCCCCACCGACCCCCGACTCCTCTGGTTCGTCCGTGAGGCATGGCCCTCACCCACGACCAACACCACGCTCGTCCAAGGAGCTCTCACGAACGGCGACCACCTGCGCCTGGTCGTGGAATCGGACCGGCTCGTCGCCTTCGGCGACGGAGTCGAGACCGATGCCCTCGAACTGACCTGGGGCCAGACGATCCGGGTCGGACTCGCCGACCTACGACTGCGCCTCCTCGTCTGATCCAGATCTCGCGGGTTCGACGTCAAGCCCGCTCAGCGCGTGGTCACCCGGAAGGTGCTGAGTACGGCCTTGTGGTCGGTCGGCCAGGTCCAGGTGGGCTCCCAGAACTTGTCCCTGCCCGTCTCCTCGACCCGCTTGCCGCGCACGATGGTGCTGGACGGCCCGACGATCACGCTGTCGAGCAGATGGATCCGCCGGTCCGGGTGGTAGAAGACGAAGTCGATCCGGTCCCGCTCGTCGGCCTTCGGCGCCCAGGTGAGCTGACCGACGTCGGCGCCCGGGTTGTCGCTCGGCCAGGTGAAGCCCGGCTTGCGGACGGGGTCCGGGTGGATGACGCGGTAGCTGTCGCGGAAGCCGGCGTCCTCGATCGCCTTCGTCGTCGACCACGGGACGACGGCGCCGTTGTGGTCGAACAGGTTCCGGGTCCGGTGGTTCCAGTCCCGGTGCGAGGGCTCGTTGAAGTCACCGGCCAGCAGCGTCAGCCGGCCCTTGGCCCGCTCCCTCGCGGCGTCGGCGAGGACCGTCTTCGTCACCTTCGTGCGTCCCGAGGCGGTGTTGAGCCGCGTGATCAGGTCGACGTCGGTGATCGGACCGGTCGGGATCTCGCCCCAGCCGTACTCGGAGGTCTCCAGGGGCGACGGAGTGCCGCCGCCGTAGCCGCGCGGCAGGTAGTTGACGTAGTAGCGGTACTCCAGGTGCCCGGAGTACGCGGCGACCTCGGTGCCGTCGACCGAGACGACCGCCTTCGACCAGTACGGGAACGACGCGTGCTCGACGATCGGGTAGCGCGAGATCACCGCAGGGTCGACGGGGTTCTGGTTGTCGAAGTAGGTCAGCCCGCGGTCGGCGAGATCGGCCAGGAGGTTGGCGACCCGCTCCGGGTTCGACTCGCTGAGCATCACCACGTCCGGTTCGACCGCGGCGATGGTGTCGGCGATCCCCGCCCGACCGCCCGGCACCCGGCTGCCGCCGAGCCAGATGTTGAACTGCATGACCTTGAGCGTTCGGTGCGAGGGTCCGCGGTGCTTCCGCGCGTCCTGCGGGGCGGCCTCGGCCGTGCCCACTGCCAGCACTCCCGCTCCGACGGTCGCGCCGACCATCCCGAGCAACTCGCGACGCCTGACCATCAGTGACCTCCAGATGTTGCCTGCATCCATGGCCCGGTCACGGTGCGGACCGGGCCGGGACACACTGTCGTGGTCTGTTGTGTATGAGACATGAACCAAGGCGCAACGTCAGATGTTGAATGCTCATGAGTGGCCGCACCCGTTGTGTCTGGAGACCGGTCAAGCCAGGGCGTGCTCTTCCGTACCTGGGCCACCCTCCGGCCATGGGTGAGTTTCTCGCTGTCCTGAACGGCGCGGCCGACGACGCCGACAAGGCGAAGTTCACCGAGCAGCAGCAGAGTGAGTTCCCGCAGGCGTGGGCGGCGTGGGCCCAGAAGGCGGGGTGACCCGCCCCGCGGGTCAGGGCGAGTAGCGGCCCAGTTCCCCGCGCAACCGCTGGGCCCGCAGGACCAGTTCGAGTTCGAAACGGCGGTCGGGGTCGTCGATCTCGTCTCCCCACAGCTCGCGGATCTGGCGGAGCCGGTAGCGGACGGTCTGGGGGTGGACCCCGAGGCGTCCCGCGATCTCGGGCGCACCGCCGCGGGTCTCCAGCCAGGCGAGGAGGGTCTCGGCGAGGCGGCGGGCGTGGGTTCTGCCGCGGTGGGCGAGGGGGGCCAGGGCGCGGCGGGCCAGGTCGTCGATGAGTTCTTCCGGCTGGAGGAGCACGAGTGCCTCGGTGTGCTCGGTGCAGTGCAGCACCTCGCCGGCCGGGAGCAGACCGCGTTCCATGAGGCGTACGGCGGCCTCCGCCCAGCGCAGCGACTTGGCGGCGTCGACCAGGGGGACCGGTGGGCCGATCGCGCCGGCCCAGCCGGTCATGGCGCGCCGCAGCAGTTCGGGGCGGCCCGCCGCGTCCGGGTCGGGGACGACCATGCGGGGCTGTTCGGCTTCCATGTCCAGGAGGACGCCCTGGCCCACGGCGGGGGCGACGGCCTGGCGGGCGGGGCGCAGCAGCACCCCCGCGGCGACCTTCGTGGGCAGTGGCCAGCCGATCCGCGCGGCGCGTTCCGCGAGGGCGGCGGCGATCTCGTGCGGGCCGGCGGCGGAGCGGGGGCGGTGTTCGGCGAGGAGGAGTTCCATGAGCTCGCGTTGGAGCCGCAGGAGTTCACCGGCCTGCCGGGCGGCGGCCTCCGCGTAGCCGCGCACCGACTGGTCGACGAGGCCGTCGAGGTACTCGTAACCCGCGTCGACCAGTTCGTACATGGCCGGCGGCGGGATGTCGACGCGTTGGCCGATCTCGGCGAGGCGCCGCCAGGTGAGGCGGACGCCGAGACGGTAGATGGCCTGGAGCGAGTCGAGGCTGCGACCTCCGATTCCCTCGCCGCGGCCGAAGTCCTGGAAGACCTCGGGGTGGACGCGGGGCCGGTCCTCGGCCGTCTCTAGGTGCAGTACGAAGATCTCGATGGCGCGCCGGATGCCGATGAGGGACTTGGGTTCCCCGGAGTCGTCGAGGATGACCGGGACGTGCGGGTACTCCCGGCGGATCTCCCGCAGGATCTCCTCGGCCAGAGCGGGGGCCTCGGCGATGGCGAGTGCCGCGAACTGGCGCACCTTGCCGCGCGGTACGTCGTGCCAGGCCGAACGGGCTCCGAGCGGCGGAGCGGTGCGGTCCTGCGCGCCGACGGAGGCCGCGGTGGCGCCCGGGGGGTCGACGGCCGGGATGGGGGAGGGCACGGGTCAGCGCTCCCGGGGGGCCGTCTCATAGGTGACCAGGGGCGTGTTGGGCTGGTCCGGGGTGGCGTCGAGCAGGGCGACGACACCGAGGGCCGCGCCCACGGCGAGGGCCGCGGCGGCCACGGCGGTGAGTGCGGCGGCGAGCAGTCTGGGCATGCTGGGGGTCCAGCCTTTCCGGTCGAAAGGTCGTTCCCACCCTGGATGATCCACACGATCCGCGCCAGTGCTCACGAGTCCCCTGATCGCGAACGGTCGCGGGTCCCGGTCGTGCTTCCCGCTTCCCGTGATGGCGCGTGCCGGCCCCGACCGGCAGGGGTTCAGTCTCTGCAATGCATTGACACCTAGTCAAGGGTGCGCTTACGGTTCCCGGCCCATACCGCGGCTGCACTTTTTCCACCCGCGCGCACACGTTCCGTCACCTCGTGACCTCTGCTTCTTCCTCTGTTTCCTGTCGAGTTTTTCCGAGTTTTTCCGAGAGTTTCCGCCACCGTGTCGAGCCGTCTCGAACCCTTCTGGAGTGCCCGGATGCGACGTACCACCTCACCCCTTTCGCTCGTTCTACTGGGCATCGGCACCTTCTTGCTGGTGCTGGCCGCGATGCTTGCCTGGTATGTCGAGCCGCGCGCCCAGCGCACCCCCATCGACACCGACGTGACCACCGTCTTCACCGGTCAGGGCAGTTACTTCGACGCCAAGAAGGTCCAAACCGTCGATGAGACAAAGCTCACCATCACCCGGAAGGTCCGCGGCGACGTGGCCGACAGCGAGGACAGCGGCCGGGCCATCTGGGACGTGTCCACGAGCGTCGACACCGACGACACCCTGCCCGCGTCCGATCCGCACGACGCGTTCCAGTGGACGGTGGAACGCTGGGTGACCGATCGGAAGACCAATGCCCCCGTGCACTGCTGCGGGGAGACCCCCCGATTCGAGGGCGAGGCGTACCTGAAGTTCCCGTTCGACGTGAAGCAGCGCGCGTACCGCTGGTGGGACAGCACGCTCGGCGGCACCGTGGAACTCACGTTCAAGGACAAGGCGAAGGTCCAGGGGCACGAGGGATACCTGTTCACCGGCTCGGTCGCCCCGGTGAAGACCGGGACGCGGCAGGTGCCGGGCGTGCTCGTCGGCCAGCCGGAGCGCGGTCAGGTCCACGCCGAGGAGTGGTACGCCAACGGCCGCATCGAGCTGGTCGCGGACCAGAAGACCGGGCGGATCCTGTTCGCGGCGATCGGGCCGAAGAAGACGCTGCGGGCGCCCGGCGCGAAGTCCGATGCCGTGGTGCTGCTGAAGAGCGACCGCATCGCGTTCACCGAGGAGACGCAGAAGAAGCAGGTCGAGCTGGCGAAGGCCGACAACGACAAGCTCCAGTTGGTGGGCGTGACGGCGCCCGCGGGGGCGGGCGGACTGGGGCTGCTGCTGGCCGTGGCGGGCGTGGTCATGGTGTCCCGGGGGCGTCCTGTGACCACAGCAGCAACCCCGGCACCGGAATCTGTCACCGCCTGATGAAGTACGGCCGGTAACAGGTGCCGAACTTGTCACCCCGGTGAGTAGCCGCAGCGAACTGCTGGGCGAAAACTGTCCATCCACCCACCCGAACACACCATCCGTGCATGACCCCAGCACATCCGAGCGGCCCCGGCACCCTCCGGGGCCGGCTCGCCCCGGAGCCGGAACCCCGCCGGGACCGCGCCGAGCAGTACTCGGCACGGTCCCGGACCGGCCCCGGTCGTGACCCGTTCGACCTCCGTACCGCCGTGTGCACGTCCCCGAGTACCGCCCCGCCCGTGCCACCCCTACGTCCCCACCCTCTTTCCTTCCGCCCTCCCGTGCCGAGAGTGATCCCGCACCACGACCGCCGCACGGATCCGCCCCCTGAGACGAGTCGGAGCACCAATGCCCCAGCACGTGCCCGCTTCGCTGCGCACGGCCGGTCCGCGGCCCGCTCAGCCTCATGTGGCGCAGCCCACCGAGCCGCGCCGCATCGTGTTCCTCTCCCGTCGCGATCTCGGCAATCCCGCCGCCGGCGGGTCCGAGATCCTGGTCGACAAGCTGGCCGACGGGCTCACCCGACTCGGCCACCAGGTCACGCTCGTCTGCGGCGGGCCGACCGCCCGACGCGACTACCGCGTGGTGTCGGCCGGCGGCGACCTCGGTCACTTCCTGCGGGCCCGCAAGGCCCTCGCCCAGCACGTCGGCGCGTGCGACCTGCTGGTCGAGGTGTGCAACGGCATGCCCTATCTGGCGCCGCTGTGGCATCGCGGTCCGACCCTGTGCCTGGTCAACCACGTCCACACCGACCTGTGGGACATGCGCTTCGGCGGCCGTGCCCTCGCGCCCGCCGGTCGCCTCGGGCGCCGGCTGGAGCACTTCGCCCTCAAGGAGGCACAGCGACGGAACCTGATGGTCGCGGTGTCCCCGTCCACGGCCGGGGCGCTGGCGGACATCGGCGTCGACCAGCAGCGGATACGCGTGGTGCACAACGGTGTCGAGGCGCCGGGACCCCAACAACCCCGCTCGCCCGAACCGTTGTTCCTCGCGATGGGACGGCTCGTGGAGTACAAGCGGATCGATCTGCTGCTGCGGCTGTGGGAGCGGGTCAGACCGGTGACCGGCGGCCGGCTCGTCATCGTCGGCGACGGCCCGGAGCGGGGCCGGCTGACGAAGCTCGCCGGCGCCGGCGTGGAGTTCGCGGGCCGCGTCACGGAGGCGGAGAAGCACCGGCTGCTCTGCTCGGCCTGGCTGCTGCTGCACCCCTCCGCCGTGGAGGGGTGGGGCCTGGTGGTCACGGAGGCCGCGATCCGGTCGACCCCGACGGTCGGCTTCGACGTACCGGGGCTGCGGGACTCGGTCACCGACGGGGTGAGCGGGGTGCTGGCCCGCGGGGAGAGCGCGTTCGCCGCCGCCTGGTCCTCACTCGCGCTCAGCGAGGAGCGCCGGTCGGCGATGGGGCGGGCCGCACGGGAGCTGGCCGCGGAGTACACCTGGGCCAACACGGTACGGGCGTTCCGCGACGTCGCCGTGGAGGCCGCCGCCCAAGGGCACGGCCAGGGCCAAGGGCAGTGCGGTCCGGCCGGCCTGCCCCGGTCGGGCGCGGGAATCGCGCCGCGGGCCGCTGCGCACCCCCGGCGGAGGTGAGGACCGATGGCAACCCCTGGTTCAAGGATCCGTACCGCCGTGCGAGTCCCGCCGCCGGCGGCCCGCCGCGCGGCACTGAAGGACCCCTCCTTCCAACGCTCCTCGGCACTGTTCCGGGCCTTCCTGCGCGAGCAGGACGACCCCAAGACGTGCTACGAGCTGCTGGCGCGGGACGCCGCCGATCAGGTCGAGGCGTACGACGGGCCCGTCCGCGGGCGGACCGTCGTCGACATCGGCGGCGGGCGCGGATACTTCACGGAGGAGTTCCGGCGGCGCGGCGCGCACAGCTTCCTCTTCGAACCGGACCCGGGGGAGCTGGGGCCGAAGCCGCCCGAGGGGGCGGTCGTCGCGGACGGCTTCCTGCTGCCGCTCGCGGACGGTTCGGCCGACGTGTGCTTCTCCTCCAACGTCCTTGAGCACGTGGACGATCCGCAGACCTTCCTCAGTGAGATGGCCCGCGTGACCCGCCCCGGCGGGTTGATCTACGTCTCGTTCACCAACTGGCTGTCCCCCTGGGGCGGTCACGAATGGGCTCCCTGGCACTACCTGGGCGCCACGAGGGCACGGGCCCGCTACGAGCGGCGCACCGGCCGCCCCGCCAAGCACATCCTCGGCGAGAACCTCTTCGCCGTGCACATCGGTCCCACCCTGCGCCAGGTACGGGCCAGGACCGACGTCACGGTGGTCGCCGCCCGCTCCCGCTACTGGCCGTTCCTGGCCGGGGCGGTGACCCGAGTGCCGGTCCTGCGTGAGTTCGCTACCTGGAATCTCCTCCTC
Source organism: Streptomyces sp. NPDC048057 (assembly GCF_040653095.1). Classification (NCBI taxonomy): domain Bacteria; kingdom Bacillati; phylum Actinomycetota; class Actinomycetes; order Kitasatosporales; family Streptomycetaceae; genus Streptomyces; species Streptomyces sp. NPDC048057. The sequence goes on along the minus strand of NZ_JBEZNF010000020.1, from coordinate 117,650 downwards.
ATTCTTCGGCGGTGTCCATGACCAGTACGGCCCCAGCGGCCCAGGTTCCCCCTCCGGCAGTCGTCCGGACCACCGGCGCGACCCAGGACCCGCCCGACGGGCCCCGGTCGCGCCGGTGGCTCCTGGGGTTCTGGGCCGCGGTGTTCGTGCTCTTCCTGGCGGTGTCGCCGGGGCGCATGACGTTCGAGACCAAGCTCGGTGTCGCCGCGGACCCGTGGCAGTTCATCGCCGACCTCGGACAGCTGTGGCACGACCGCGCCGGCTTCGGCGGACTCGTCAACCAGTACATCGGGTACGCCTTCCCGATGCTCCCGTACTACGGTCTCGCCGATCTGGCGCAGTTGCCGGTGTGGCTGGCGGAGCGACTGTGGCTGTCGCTGATCGTGGCCACCGCCTTCTGGGGAGCGCTGCGGCTGGCCGAACGCCTCGGCGTCGGCACCAGCTCGACGCGACTGCTCGGCGCCGTGGTCTACGCGCTGTGGCCGACGTTCACCGTCGTCGTCGGGTCCACCTCGGCCGCCGCGCTGCCCGGCGCACTGCTGCCGTGGGTGCTGCTGCCGCTCACCGACGACCGGTACGGCGCACGCGTCGCGGCGCTGCGCTCCGCGCTGCTGATCCCCTTCATGGGCGGCGTCAACGCGGTGTCGACCCTCGCGTCCCTGCTGCCGGTGGGCCTCTATCTGCTGTCCCGACCGAACGGCCCGCGGAAGTGGAAGCTCATCGCGTGGTGGGTGCCGGGAGTCGTCCTGGCGACGCTGTGGTGGGTCGTCCCGCTGCTGATCTTCAGCGCGTACGGCGAGAACTTCCTCCCGTACATCGAGACCTCACAGGTCACCACGGACACCATGGCGGCGACGGAGACCCTGCGCGGCGCCGGCAACTGGGTGGCGTACCTGAACTTCGGTGACGCCTGGCTGCCCGCCGGATGGAGCGTCGCGGCCTCGGTTCCGGTCATCGTGTGTTCCGCGCTGGCCGCCGCCCTGGGGCTCGCGGGACTCGCCCGCCGCGACCTGCCGGAGCGCCGCTGGCTGGTGCTGACCGTGCTGACGGTCGCGCTGCTCACCCTCTCCGGATACGCGGGGAAGTTCGGCGCACCGTTCGCCGGGTCCGTGCAGGAACTGCTGGACGGGGTGCTCGCACCGTTCCGGAACGTCTACAAGTTCCAGCCGGGTCTCGCGCTCGCCCTGGTCCTCGGCCTCGTCCACCTCACCGCCGTCGTGGCACGGGAGCGCGGGGCCCGCCCGGGCCACGGAGTGCGGTGGGAGCGGCGGTACGCCCCGCTGATCGCGGCGCTGCTGGTGCTGCCCGGGCTCCTCCTGCCGTACGTCAACGGGTCCATCTTGCAACCGGGTTCGTTCAAGAAGTTGCCGACGTACTGGGAGGCCACGGCCGACTGGTTGAAGACGAACTCGCCGGACAGCCGGGCCCTGGTGGTCCCGGCGACCGCGCACGGCATCTACACCTGGGGCTCTCCCATCGACCAGCCCCTCGACGTGCTCGCCGACTCCCCCTGGGCCCAGCGCGACTACGTGCCGTTCGGCACGGCCGGCAACCGGCGCGCCATGGACGCCGTGGAGCAGGCGCTGCTCACCGGCGCCGCGATACCGGGTCTGCGGGACTACCTGAGCCGGGCGGGACTGCACTACGTGGTGGTCCGCAACGACCTGGACCCGGACCAGCTCGGCTACGTGCCGACGCCGACGGTGAAGCGGGCCCTGGAGCAGTCCGGCTACCAGCGGGTGCAGGGCCTCGGCCCGGTCATGACCGGTGGACGGATCGCGGACGACACCCCCCTCCAGGTCGAGGGCCTCTACCCGCAGCAACGCGCGGTGGAGATCTTCGCGCCCGCCGAGGGCTCCGTACCGCCCGGCCGGGCCGGAATGTACGCCGCCGCCGACACGGCCGTGGTGTCCGGTGGGCCGGAGTCCCTGCTGCCGCTCTCCGCCGACCCGTCGCTGCGCGACCGACCCACCGTGCTGACCGGCGACGACCACCCCGGCGTCGACGAGCCGGCGCTCCAGGTCACCGGTGACGGACTGCGCCGCGCCGACACCCGGTTCGGCCTGGTGAACACCAACACCTCGTACACGTACACCGAGAACGAGCGCAATCACGCCGACAGCGTGCAGGACCCCGGGGACGCTCCGCGCCAGATCCTGCCGAGGAAGGGCGTCGAGCGCCAGACGGTCGCGGAGCTGCGCGGGGCGCGCGAGGTCACTGCGTCCTCCAGCGGCAACTGGCTGTTCCACCTGCCGCAGTACGACCCGGTGAACGCCTTCGACGGCAACCCGGACACGGCGTGGGCCGAGGGCGCACCCGGCAGTTCGAAGGGCCAGTGGCTGCGCATCGCGTTCGACGGGAAGCAGCAGCTGCCGTCGTCGCTGGAGGTGACCCCGCTTCCGCAGGACGGGGTGCGGGCCGCCCCGACGCGGGTGAAGGTGGAGACCGAGCAGGACAACGAGATCAGCACGCTGGCGGCCGACGGCAGGACGCAGAAGATCGCCGTGCCCTCCGGTGAGACGAGCTGGCTGAAGCTCACCATCCTGGACGCCGCGGCCGACCGGCCGGGGCTCACGGGTGCCGGGTTCGCGGAGGTCGCCGTCCCCGGCGTCACCGTGACGCGGATGCTGAAGCTGCCCACCGACGGTGCCGGTTCGAAGGCGGCGGCCGAGACGGTGTCGCTGAACCGGCCTTCCGACCCGGGCGGGCTCTCCCCGGCCGGCACGGAGGCGGGGCTGCACCGCTCCTTCACCACCGGCACGGCCGGAGCGCACGACGTCAAGATCAGCGCGGTGCCGGTGCCCGGCGCGGAACTGGACAGGCTCCTGTACCGGGTGGCGCCCGAGCAGAACCGGCAGATCGTCGCGACCGCCGACTCCACTGCCCGGCTCGGCACGGAGCTGTCGGCGCGGAACCTCACCGACGGCGATCTGACGACCGCCTGGATCGCCGGGGACAAGCCGGTGATCCATCTGGAGTGGGCCGGCAAGAAGGCCGTGGACTCGCTGGTGCTGGCCGGCGCGGGCGGGCTCTCGGCCCGGCCCACGAAGATCGAGATCAGCTCCCCCCACGGTGCGGCGACCGCCAACGTCGACGACAACGGGTGGGCCCGGTTCGACGCGATCACGACCAACCGGATGACCGTCAAGATCACCCGGACCGCGCCGGTGACCCTGTACAACCCCCTCGCCGACGACGACCTGCAGCTCCCCGTGGGTCTCACCGAGCTGCACGTCCCGTCCCTCGCCAACCACCGCACGAAGCAGCCCGCCACCGACCGTCCGTTCACCTTGCAGTGCGGTGAGGGCCCCACTCTGGCGGTCGACGGAACCCTCCACGCGACCAGCGCGAAGGGCACCGTCCGGGACCTCGTGGAGCGACGCCCCATTGACGTGACGCTCTGCCAGCATGGCGTGCCGCAGTCGGAGTTGGCGCTCGACAAGGGTGAGCACCAGGTCGAGGCCGGAGACGCGGGTCCGCTCGCGGTCACCGGTGTGACCCTCACCCGGGGCAAGCCGGCCGCACCGGCCGCGAACGGCCGGGACCTCACCGTCGGCGACTGGCAGGACGACCGCCGCGAGGTGTCGGTCGGCGCGGGCGTCGCCTCGTACCTCACGACGTACGAGAACTTCAACGACGGCTGGAAGGCCACGCTGAACGGGAAGGAACTCACGCCGCTCCGGCTCGACGGCTGGCAGCAGGGCTTCGAGGTCCCGGAGGGCGAGGGCGGCACGGTCAAGCTGTCGTACGAGCCGACCCGGACGTACGAGATCGGGCTGGTCGTCAGCGGGGTCGCCCTGCTCGCACTGATCGGGCTGGTGCTGTACCGCAGGCGCGAGGAGAACCCCGAGCGCACGGCCGGGACGGAGCCCGCTGCGGTGCCGAACGGGCCCGGGACGGTCCTCGGTCTGGCGGCCGTGACCCTGGTGGCCGTGGTGGTCGCCGGCTGGTTCGCGCTGCTGGTCCCGGCGCTCGCGCTGGTCGCCCTGCGACGGCGCGCGCTGCTGGTGCCGATCGCGTTCGCCGCGATGGCGGGGGCGGGGATCGCGGCGGCAACCGGCGCCGGTGAAGCTCCGGCCGCCGGGGAGGGGGCGTTCGGGCACGTGGCCCAACTCCTCGCGTTCATCGCGCTGTTCGCGGCGCTGGTGACCGTCGGCGGGCTCGGACGGTTCGGGCGGGCGCCCGAGGCCGATTCCGGCTCCGGGGCGGGTACGGATGCGGAGTCCGGGCCGGGCGGCGGTGCCGTACCGAGCGCTCAGCCGAGCATCCAGTCGGGCACCCAGCCGAGCGCCGAGCACCCGGGCGCGCCCGCTCCCGACGCCTCGGCGGACCCCGGAAAGCCCGCTGCCCCCGGCATCCTCGGAGGTGACGTCCGGTGACGGCCCCGGACGGGCCCGTGCGCCCCGCACAGGCCGCGCGGCCCGTCCTGGTGCCCTTCCCCGTCGTCGACGAGGTCGAGCGGCACTGCCTCCAGCAGGAGGAACCCGAAACCATCCACATCGAGGTCCGGCTGCCGGGGCGGGTGGACCCGGCGCGGCTGCGGCGGGCGTTCGCCGAAGCGCTGCGCCGCCACCCGCGCGCCCAGGTGCGCCAGGCACCCGGCCCCTGGTACCGGCTCCGCTACTTCTGGGAGCTCACCGAGGGGCCGGACCCGGGCGTGGACGTGGTGACGGCTCCGGAGCCGGAGCCCGAGGCGCTGGAGCGGGCCAGGGAGCGTTGCCTGGCCCCTGCTCCGCCGCTGTCGACGTCCCCGCCGATCAGGGTGGAGGTCGTCGACGACCCGGAACGACCCGGCGGCACGGCCCTGTTCCTCACCGTCAACCACACCGCGCTGGACGGGCCCGCGTGTCTGCGGGTCCTCGCGACGGCCGCCGAGGTGTACGGCGGCCGGGGCAGCGCTCCGGCGGCGCCGCCGGTCCGCACCCCCGGCGGGGGCCGGGCCGCGGCGCCGGGGCCGTCCCCGTGGGTGCCGCCCGCCCGCGTGGCGCGCGGCGCCCCGTCCGGCGGCCCGGGCAACGGCGTGCTGGTGGCCGACCTGGCCGTACCGCGCCGCCCGCGCGGCGCCGCGTACACGGTGAACGACCAGCTCCTTGTCGCCACCGCGCTGACGATCGCGCGGTGGAACCGGGAGCACGGCGCCCCACCGCGCCCGATCCGGATCACGATGGCGGTGGACGATCGGCCGCGCGGCGCCGACATGCCCATCGGCAACGGCACCCGCCTCGTCGACGTCCCCTTCACCGTGGCCGAACTCGCGGCCGGTGAGCGCGGGGTCGCGGACCCGGACGCCGTGGGGGCGCTGCTGCACCGGACGGCCGACCGCACCCGCACCCTCAAAGCCGTACCCCGGCCGCAACTCGGATACGGAGCCCTTCTGTTGACGGCTCCGGTACTGCCGGTGGCCTGGCGCGCCGCAGCGGCCCGCGGTCTGCGGCGGGCGGCGGGGCCGTGGACCTCCACGGCACTGCTGAGCAACATCGGCCGCCTCGCGTACGAACTGGACTTCGGGGACGCGGGCCGCGCGGACGCCCTGTGGTTCTCGGCACCCGCCCGGATGCCCCGCGGGCTCAGCGTGACGACCGTGTCCACCGCCGGGCGGCTGCATCTCGCGCTGCGCTGGTCGAAGGCGCTGCTGGCCCGGGAGGACGGGGCGAGGCTGCTGGAGCGGTTCGAGCGGTGCCTGGCCGCGACGGAGATCGCCACGACCGCCACCGGCGGGGCGACGGAAGGAGGTTCGCCATGACGACGACCCGGCAGGGCACGGACACGGACGCCCGGGCCCCGGGCGCGACCACCGCGGCCGCACCCCGAGGGCTCCGGGAGTTCTACGAGAATCCCGCCGTGCCCGTCGCCTCCGGGGACGCCCGCAGCCTGCGACAGGCCCGGATGCTGGCTGCCGCACTCGGCCCGGCCGCCGTGCGACCCGCCGTCGTCCTCGACGTCGGCTGCGGCGACGGGACGGCGGCGGCCACCGCGGCGCCCCTGCTCGCCGGCCACCGCGTCGTCGGCGTCGACTGGTCGCAGGACGCCCTGCGCCGGGCCCGGACCCGACTCACCGACGTGGTGCGCGGCGAACTCGGCACAGGACGACTGCCGTTCAGTTCCGGCGCGGCCGACGCCGTGCTGTTCAGCGAGGTGATCGAGCACCTGGTCGACCCGGACAGCGCCCTGGACGAACTGCGGCGCGTACTGCGCCCCGGCGGCCATCTGATGCTGTCCACCCCGAACCTGGCCGCCTGGTACAACCGGGCCCTGCTGCTCGCCGGCGTCCAACCCGTCTTCTCCGAGGTCAGCCTGCGCGGCATCCACGGCCGTCCCGGCAGCGAGGTCGTCGGGCACCTGAGGCTCTACACGGCCCGTGCGCTGAAGGAGTTCGTGACCGCGTCCGGCTTCGAGGTGGTACGGGTCGCCGGCGCGCCCTTCCACGGGGTGCCCCGCCCGATGCGGCCCCTGGACCGGCTGGCGTGCGCGGCCCCGTCGCTCTCCTCGATCCTGCTGCTGCACGCCCGGAAGACGTAGTCGGTGTGGTGGGGGGTGGCCGCCGCACTGCTGGCGAACGTGCTCTCCAGCACGGGATTCGTCCTGGAGAAGCGGGCGCTCGGCAGCATGCCCGCCATCTCGGTGCGGGAGCCCGCACGGCTGCTGCGGCTGGTCCTCGGGAACGTGCAGTGGATCGGTGGCGCGCTGGCGCTGGCCGCGGCCTTCGGCGCGCAGCTCGTCGTCTACCGGACGCTGCCGATCGCCGCCGCGCAGGGCGTCTTCGTCTCCGGCCTGGTGCTGCTCCTGCTGCTGTCGGCGCGACTGCTCGGCGAACGGACCACCGGGCGGGAGCGGTTCGCGATCGGCGCGGTCCTCGGCGCCCTCGTGATGGTGGTCCTCTCCCTCTCCCGTGACGCCGACACCGTCGGCAGCGACGCGCCGGTGCCGATGATCCTGCTGGTCTGCGTGCCGACGCTGGCGGCCGGGACGTGGCTGTACGCCGTCGCGGAGCGCCGCGCGCGACGGCGGCACCGGAAGCCGGCGACGGGGGTCGACTACGCGATCGCCCTGGGGCTGCTGTACGGGGTGAGTTCGCTGGCCATCAAGGGGCTGTCGGGGCGACTGGCCGGGGTGCTGGACCGGCCCGGTGCGGTGCTGCTCGGTGTGCTGGGCTCCCCGTACCCGTATCTCCTGCTGTTCACCGGTGCGTTCGGACTCGTCATGTCGCAGGTGGCGCTCCAGCGCTGCCGGGTCTCCCTGATCGTGCCCGTGTGCACGACGGTGTCGAGCGTGTTCACCGCCGTACTGGGTACGTTCGCGTTCGGCGAGGCGCTGCCCGACGATCCGGTGCGGATGGCGCTACGGGTCGCGGGGACCCTGCTGGCCGTGTCGGTGCTCCTCGCGATGCCGAAGCACGACCAGCCGGAACACGACCAGCCGGAACACGACCAGCCGGAACACGACCGGCCCAAGCACGAGTCGCCGGAGCACGATCCGTCGGAGCGGATCGAGGTGGCCGGCCCGACCGGCCCGCCGCCCCCGACGACAGCTACCAAGGAGCTGACCGCCCATGACCCCCGATGACCCGCTGCTGGGCATCCTCGTCTGCCCGCTGGACAAGGGGAAGCTGCGGCTCGTCCTGTCCGGCGCCGACCCCGTCGCGGCTGCGGCACCGGCCGGCGACGCCTTTGGCGACGGCTTCGGTGACGCCCTGTACAACCCTCGGTTGCGCCGTCTCTACCCCATCGTGAACGGCGTCCCGCAGCTGCGTCCGGCGTCCGGGGTGCCGGTGTCCGACGAGGAGCACGAGCGGCTGACGCGGTAGGGCGTCGACGCCGGACCCGTCGTGACGGGTCAGTCGCCGTCGGCGGGGTCGGTGAGCCCCGGTGCCCCGGGCGCCCGCGTGGTGGCGAAGCGTCTGCGGTACTCGCTGGGCGTGGTGCCGAGGTGGCGGGCGAAGGCGCGCCGCAGCGTCTCGTCGCTGCCGAGTCCGCTGTGGTGTGCGGCCGAGGTGACGCCGTGCCCGTCCAGGAGGAGCCGGCGGGCGTGGTCGAGGCGGGCGCGTTCGACCCAGCGGGCGGGGGTGGTGTGCAACTCGTTCCGGAACAGCCGGGTCAGGTGTCGGGGGCTGACGGCCGCGGCCCGGGCCATGGCGGGCAGGGTGTGTTCGCCCGCCGGGTCGGCGACGACGGCGGCGATCAGCGGGCGGAGCACGTGGCTGCGGGGCGGCGGGGTCGTGACGGCGGTGGAGAACTGCGACTGTCCGCCGGGCCGTTGCATGAAGACGACCAGCTCGCGGGCGATCTCCCGGGCGGTGTCCGCCCCGTGGTCGTCCTCGACGAGCGCGAGGGTCAGGTCGATGCCCGCGCTGATCCCGGCCGAGGTGAGGTACCGCCCGTCGCGGACGTGCAGGGCGTCCGGTTCCACGCGCACCCGGGGGTGGCGGCGGGCCAGGGTCTCGACGTGCCGCCAGTGCGTGGTCGCCCGGCGCCCGTCCAGCAGGCCCAGGGCGGCGAGGACGAAGGCGCCGGTGCAGACCGAAGCGACCCGGGTGGCCCGCCCGGCGAGGGCGTCGGCCGCGGCCAGCAGCTCGTCCTCGACCGGACGCTCGGCGAGCCGGTCGCCGCCGGCGATGACGAGCGTGCCGACGGGGTCGGCATCGGCCGCCGGCATCGCCCCCGTCAGCGTGAGCCCCGAGGACGTCGTCACCTCCCCGCCGCCCGGTGAGACCAGGACGACGTCGTACGCATGGCGGGCACCGATGCGGCCCGCCTGGTGCAGCACCTCCCCGGGGCCGGTGACGTCGAGCATGGTCACGCCGTCGAACACCAGGATGGTCACCCGCTCCGTCATGCCGACCGTGTCCGAATCTGTGGTGTCCCTGACCTCATAGACATGGCAGCAGCGTAGGACACGCGCGAAGGTGGAAGTCGTCAGCGAGCACGCGGGAAGGGCGCAGACGGCGTCCACAGCGTGTCCGGCACCGAACACCACGGAAGGCGTACTCCATGGGCGAGACCATCGCGGGCGTGCAGATCCCGGACAGCGTCCTGGCGCGGGAAGCGACCGAGCTGGTGCGGGACGCCGCCCCGCCCCTGCTGTTCGACCACTCCCGGCGGGTGTTCCTCTTCGGGGTGCTCCGCGGCCGGGAGCAGGGGCTGGCGTTCGACCCCGAGCTGCTGTACGTGGGCGCGATGTTCCACGACCTGGGGCTGACCGAGCGCTTCCGCCGCACCGACCAGCGGTTCGAGATCGACGGCGCCGACGAGGCCCGCCGCTTCCTCGCGGGGCACGGCATCACGGGCGACCGGGCGGACCGGGTCTGGACGGCCGTCGCCCTGCACACCACCCCCGAGATCCCCCTCCACATGGCGCCCGAGGTGGCCCTCGTCACCCGCGGCGTCGAACTCGACGTCCTGGGCATCGGCTACGACGCGGTCTCCGACGAACAGCGCGCGGCCGTCGTCGCGGCGCACCCCCGCCCGGACTTCAAGAAGCAGATCCTCGCCGCCTTCACCGACGGCATCAAGGACCGTCCGCTGACCACCTTCGGCAACGTCAAGGCGGACGTCCTCGCGCACTTCGTCCCCGGCTTCAGGCGCGGCGACTTCGTGGAGGTCATCCAGGGCTCCGACTGGCCCGAGTGAAGCACCGGACCGGGACCGGGAAGGGAGCGGGCAGGGGCGTACGTGCGTGGGCCAGGTGCGGAACGTCCGCAGCTCTCCTGAGCGGGGGCCCGGCGGTCAGTCCTCCTGGCCGTCGGACAGGGTGAGTCGATCCGCCGAGTCGTGGACGCCGTCCCGCTCCGCCCGGGGCGGCGTCCGACGGTCGGTCAAGAGCGGGAAGAGCCGGGTGACCGCGGCGACGGCAACCGCGTTCGACGGGCGGGTGGCGGGGTGGACCTCGCGGTCGCCGTAGCGGGCGAAGAGGCGACGGATGGACGTGGCGAGTTCGGCCGACTCCGACGGGGTGAGGTGGAGGACGGCGCTGAAGGACTCGTCCTGCTGCCACTCCGCCGGCGCCTGGTCCCGGTGGGCCAGCCAGTGCCGGTAGCTCTCGTCCTCCAGCCCGCGGGTGAGGGCGGTGAACTCCTCCGGAGCCTCCGCGCCGGCGGGGTCGGGCGTGCCCCAGCGCAGCCGCCACGGCCGGGCCCGGCCCCCTCGGTGGGGAACCTCTTCGATCAGGCCGTACCGGGCGAGTTGACGCAGGTGGAAGGAGCACAGGCCGGAGCTGTGCCCGAGGCGGGCGGCGGCCTCGGTGGAGGTGAGGGTGCCGACTTCGGCGAGCAGGTCGAGCAGGGCGACGCGCACGGGGTGGTCGGGCAGGAGTCGGCGGGCCCGGTCCTGGAGCGCCTCCGTGGCTTCGACTCGACGTTCTCCATCACTCATTTTGCAAAGTCTGCTACTTTGCAAAGCTCTTGGCAAGCCGAAGGGCCCGCGCCGTCTGGGCTCCGTCGGCAGGAGCGTGACAAGGAGGTCGACGGTTCATGGCTGTGGGGTTCGGTGACACCGCACGGGATCGACGCGTACGGGTGCAGGGCGAGCCGGTCGCGTCCTATCCGCGGCTCGCGCCGGAGGTGGAACGCGGGGAGGTCCGCAGGATCACCGTGGTGGGGGAGGAGGTCCTGCACCGCCGGTGCCGGGAGGTGACCGAGTTCGGTACGGCGGAGCTGACGCGGCTGATCGACGACATGTTCGCGACCAATCAGGTGGCGAACGGCGCAGGGCTCGCCGCCAACCAGGTCGACGTGGACCTTCAACTGTTCGTCTGGGACATCACGGACGAGTGGGGCGTGCGGCACGTCGGGCACATCGCCAACCCGGTTCTTGAGGACGTGTCCGCCGACGACCGCCGTCTGGTGGAGGAGGCCGAAGGGTGCCTCTCCGTTCCCGGCCCCTACCGCGTGGTGCCCCGTCTCGACCGCGCCGTGGTCCGGGGCCGCGACAAGGACGGCAGCCCTCTGGTCATCGAAGGCAGGGGCTACTTCGCCCGGTGCCTGCAACATGAAACCGACCACCTGCACGGCCGGCTGTATCTGGACCGGCTCGCGCAGCGGGAACGCAAGGCCGTGCTGCGGGAGATGCAGGACTCCCAGGACGAGGTGTTCGCCCGCCGCGCCGCCGCCGCGAAACGGCTCGGGAAGTGACTGCCGCGCCGCTCGGGAGGGTCAGTCCGCCGAGCGGGCCAGGGCGTCGAGGTACGCGGAGAGCCGGCTGGCGGCGTACAGCTGGGCCGTTCCGCGGGATCTGAGGTCGCGGCGCCACTCCTCCAGCGCCCCGGTGAGCGCGGTGAGGCTCCCGGCGTCGCGGAGCTGTCCGAGGACGGTGGCGACGGTGGCGAGGGGTTGGCCGCCGCGGCGCAGCAGGTGCGCCAGTTCGGCGTCGCGGACGTCGAGCGCGAGGTACTGGCGGTGCTTGGTGCGCGGGTCGCGCCGCGGGCTGAGGACTCCGGCGCGTTCCCAGGCCCGCAGGGTGGCCGGGTTGACCCCGAGGTGGTGGGCGAGTTCACCGATGCCGTACGGCGCGCGGGGGGCGGTCGCGGTGTTTGGGGCGGTGGCTGCGAGGTGGGGGAGCGCCGCTTCGACGGTGCGGAGCGTGTTGCGGTCGCGGGCCAGCAGGGCGTGCCCGGCGTCGATGTGCTCCAGCGCCTCGTCCAGGTGACCGCCGGTGACGGCGCGCATGATGCGGCGGGCCATCGCGTGGCCGAAGGCGGGGACGAGTGCGAGGTGGGCCGTGAGGCCGGCGGCGTGGGCGGCGGTGTAGTCCCGGTACCCCGATCGGCTGCGGTGGGCGGGCGGGATGATGCCGGCGTCCTCGTAGTTGCGCACCGTCTGCGGGGAGAGGCCGTGCTGACGAGCCACGTTCACCGGTCGCATGTGACCTCCGTTGGAGACTTTTGGGCACGGTGGCCAGGAAGTCTCGTCACAACCTTTCACCGGGTGTTCAGGAATATGATTCAGGAACATGGCCCAGAGCGCACATACCGTTTCCGGAGACTTCGACCTGACGATGGCGGAACTGCGCGTCGTGGCGCGCTACGTGGTGTGGCACGCGGAGGACGTCCTGGCCGTGTTCGAGCGGGACGTGCCCGACGATCCGCGGCCCCGCGAGGCGATCGACGCGGCCTGGTGCTTCATCAACGGTGCCAACAGGACCAGGTTGCAGCGCACGACGTCCGTCGAGGCGCATCGAGCCGCCCGGTCGGCTCCTTCGGAGGCCGCCCGGCTGGCCGCGCGGGCCGCTGGTGACGCCGCGTCGGCCGCGTATCTGCACCCCATCTGGCAGGCGAGCCAGGTCGGTCACATCCTGCGCGCCTCCTCAAGTGCCGCGCGCATCGCGGAGTTGGAGGCGGGCGGTGACCCGAGGAAGGGCGACGCCCAGCTGGAGCGGTCGCGGCAGCGCGCCACGCCGGTGCTCGTCGACGTGCTCCGTCGCTACCCGCCGGCCGCGGGCGGCAGGGATCGGGTCGCCCGGCTGATGAGCGATCTGGATCGCTCCCTGCGGCAGTCGGCGGAGGTGGCCGCGGGGGCGTCGCCGCCGCGCTGCTGAAGGGCGGTCCAGGCCGCCGTGTGGGCCGGACCCCCTTGCCGCGTGCACCCGCACGGCGCTGCCGAGTTCGGGTCGGGCGCGTTCTTCGGAGTTCCCGAAGACGAATCGTCGGAGAAGGGCACCGGCCCGACCGCGCCCGGAGTCACGTCCGGGTGCGGTCGGGCCGGTGCGGCAGGAAGGGCCGTCAGCCCTGGGGGGCGTCCGCCCGCTCGGACGAGTCCGACTCGCCGGCGTCGGCCGCCTCGGCGGCTTCCTTCGCCGCCGTCTTCTTCGCCGCCGCGATGCTGGTGATCGTCGTGATGATCAGGACGCCGAAGATGACACCCAGCGAGACCGGCAGGGAGATCTCCGGCACGTGCAGGTCCGTCGTCTCGTGCACGCCGTGCAGAACCAGCTTCACGCCGATGAAGGCGAGGATGACGGACAGGCCGTACGACAGGTGGACCAGCTTCTTGAGCAGGCCGACGATGAGGAAGTACAGCTGGCGCAGACCCATCAGGGCGAAGGCGTTCGCCGTGAAGACGATGTACGGGTCCTGGGTCAGGCCGAAGATCGCCGGGATCGAGTCCACCGCGAAGAGCACGTCCGTGACGCCGATCGCCAGCATGACGATGAGCATCGGGGTGGCCAGCCGCTTGCCGTTCTCACGGATGAACAGCTTCGTGCCGTGCCACTGGTCGGTGGAGGGGATGCGCTTCTCGATGGCCTTCATCAGGCGCCCCTCCTCCCAGTCCTCTTCCTCTTCGCCGGCCCGGGCCTCCTCGATCAGCTTCCAGGCGGTGTAGATGAGGAAGGCGCCGAAGATGTAGAAGATCCAGGCGAAGGAGTTGATCGCGGCGGCGCCGGCGGCGATGAACACCGCGCGCATCACCAGCGCGATCAGCACGCCGATCATCAGGACGCGCTGTTGGTAGATCGACGGGACCGCGAACTTCGCCATGATCAGCACGAAGACGAAGAGGTTGTCGACGCTGAGCGACTTCTCCGTGACGTAGCCTGCGAAGAACTCACCGGAAGCCTGTCCGGTGCCCCAGATCATCAGGCCGACGCCGAAGAGCACGGCGAGGACGATCCAGACGATCGTCCAGATGCCCGCCTCCTTGACGGAGACTTCGTGCGGCTTGCGGCCGCCGATGAAGAAGTCAGCCGCGATGAGTGCACACAGTCCCACAATCGTGAGCACCCACATGGTCGTTGAGACGTCCAACCTCGGTCCCTCCCTTAAACGTGAGCGGCCAACGGTACAAGGGTGACTAAGGAATGGTAAAGCTAAGGTCAAAAATCCCTGGTCGTGGGCGCGTTTGCGGGGCCCGCGGGGCTCCGGACCGCCCCTCGGCGCGCCGGCGCCCCGCGGCACCGCCGCCGATCACCGCCGGTCGAGCGACCCGACCAGTGCGGACGTGAGGGCACCGACGGTGTCGTGGTCCCACATCAGGGTGGAGTCGACCTCGATGCCGAAGCGGTCCTCGACGTCACCGCAGAGCGCGAGGGCGTGGATCGAGGTGAGCCCGTAGTCGGAGAACGGCACGTCGGGCCGGATCTCCCCTTCGTACGAGGTGTACTCGGCGACCCGGACCGCCAGCCAGGTGCGCAGTTCGTCCGGGCCGGGGGGAGCGGCCGTCTGCGATGGGGTCGTGTCGGACTGGGGCATGGCAACTCCCGTCGTGGGTGCGCGGACGCGGGGGTCCGCGGGTGGAGGTGGTCGGCTCGTGCGGTCGAACCCGGCGGCGCTACCGGCGTTCCCGGAGCGCGGGGTCGAGGTCCTGGTGCACCGGCGTGAGCGCGCCGTCCAGGAAGAGCCGGCGCATCTCGGCGCGCTGCACCTTCCCGCTGGTCGTCTTGCGCACGGCCCCGGGTCGCAGCAGTTGGATGCCGGCCGTGCGGACCCCGAAGGCGCGGAAGACGGTCCTGCGCATCGCCGTGGTGATCTCGCGCAGCCGCTCCTCGGAGAAGCGCCCTCGGACCTCGTGCAGGACGACGACCTCCTCCTGCGGCACCGGGACGCTGAACGCGGTACCGGTCAGGGAAGCCAACTCGGGGTGCCGTGCGCGTAGTTCGTGCTCGATGTCATGGGGGTAGAGGTTGCGTCCGTGCACGATGATGAGGTCCTTGACGCGACCGGTGACGTGCAGCTCGCCGTCGAGGAGCGCCCCGAGGTCCCCGGTGCGCAGATACGGGCCGGCGCCGTCCGCCGCGTACGCCGTGAAGATCCGCTCGGTCTCCGCCGGGCGCCCCCAGTACCCGGCGCCGACGCTGGGGCCCCGGAGCCAGATCTCCCCGGTGCCGCCTTCCGGCAGGGGCCGGCCGTCGTCGGGGTCGACGACCAGGACGTCGAAGTCCGGCGCGTCCCCGCAGCCCACCAGCTCCCGCACCGGACCGTCCGGCTCCGCGGGCCGCACCTCGTGCTTCTCCAACGCGTCGGCGTCGACCGGCGCCACGACCGGTGGCCGTCCGGCGCGCCCCGAGACGAAGACGGTGGCCTCCGCCAGGCCGTAGCACGGTGCCAGGGCCTCGGCGCGGAAGCCCGCTGCCGCGAAGCGCGCCGTGAACGCGCGCAGGGTGCCGGCCTGGACGGGCTCCGACCCGTTGGCGGCGAAGCGCCACCGCGCGAGGTCGAGCGCGGCGAGCTGCTCGTCGGTGACACGCCGGACGCACTGCTCGTACGCGAAGTCGGGCGCGGCCGAATAGCCCACGTCGTACCGGTCGATCAGGGAGAGCCACTGGTGCGGACGCTTGAGGAACGACATCGGCGACATCAGCGTGCAGGAGCTGCCGAGGAACAGCCCGGGCAGCAGCTGCCCCATCAGTCCCATGTCGTGGTAGAGCGGTATCCAGCCACCGAAGCCGGTGTGTTCGTCCAGGCCGAGGGCGCGGCGCAGACTGTCCGCGTTGTGCAGCAGATTGCCGTGGTCGACCATGACGCCCTTGGGCACGCCGGTCGAGCCCGAGGTGTACTGGAGCAGCACCAGATCGCGGGCGCTCGCGCCCGCGTCCCGCCAAGCCTGCGCCGCGCCGAAACCGGGGGCGTCGCTGGCGTACGCCTCCAGTGCCAGGCCGTCGCCGTCGATCCACTCCTGTGCCGCGTCGAGCTGCCCTTCGTCGGTCAGGGCGATCCGCGCCCCCGCGTCCTCGGCCATGCCGGTGACCCGTCGCCGCTGGTACGCGAACTGGCCGGGCATGGGCGAGGGAACGGCCACGACCCCGGCGTACAGACACCCGAGGAAGCCGGTGACGAACGGCAGCCCCGGCGGGTGCAGCAGCAGGACGCGGTCTCCCGGCGCACAGCGCTCCCGCAGCCAGGAGGCGACCCGTCGGGCCTCGGCGTCGAGCTGTCGGTAGGTGAGCCACGACGCTCCGTCGGGCGCGTCGTGGTCGTGGACGAAGGTCACCGCCCGCCGCTCGGGGCGGTCGGCCGCGTGCTGACGCAACAGGTGCAGGGTGCTGGGGGCGTGGAGCAACGAGCCGGTCATGGAGCATTCCTCCGCCGGACGGGAAGTGGCCGATGGGAACGCACGGGGACTCCGCAGCGACATCAGCGTGCACCTTCATAGCCCTCGTCCATGAGAGGGATCAAAGAGCGGTGGGGTGCACCGGCGCCGAGGGGCCGAGATATGCCCCTCGAACAAGCAAATGGCAGATGACGTACCGATGGGTACCGGGTGACCGCGACGCTCGCCCCGCCGTTGGTACTTGCTGCGTACATAGAAAGTCGCCTCCGGCGTGCCCCGGAGGCCGTGGGCGAACGGGTGCGCCCCGGGGCGCAGGTTGAAGCATCCGCTATTGGCGCGAATCGGTCCGTGGGGCCGTAGGGAGTGACGGGGCGGGCCGGACCACGACCCGCCCCGACGCACGACCGGTCAGGGCGCCCCCGGCACGACGTCGTCCCACCGCTCTGCCATCGTCTCCAGCGCCCGAGAGACCTCCGCGCTCACACGCTCGGCCGTCCCGCGGTCGAAGAGCTCGGCGGCGTACGTGAGGGTGCCGCTGATGCCGCCGAGCGCCGGGTGTTCCGACAGGTGGAACAGCAGGTCGAACTCGGCACGCGGCACCGACACGGGGCGGACCCGGGCCGTGAGCCCCGAAAGGCGGGGCGCCTCGGTGCCGCTGAGCGCGGTGTGGGTGACGGCGACCTGGAACAGCGGGTGACGGTGGGGGGAGCGCTGTGGATTCACCAGCGCCACGAGCCGGTCGAAGGGGAACTCCTTGTGGTCGTGCGCGTCGAACAACCGGTCCCGGACCTGGGTGACGAGCTCGCGGTGGGTCGGCCGGCCCGAAGTGTCGGTGCGCAGGACCACCGTGTGCACGGCACACCCCACGAGGTCGTCAAGGCCCGCCGCGTCCCGGCCGCTGACGGCGACGCCGATCGGCACGTCGTCCCCGGCCCCGAGCCGGGCGAGCGCGGCAACCAGGGCCGCATGCCACACGACGTACGTGCTGGCGGCGCAGTCGCGGGCGATCCGGTGGAGCTGACGGTGGGTCGAGGCGCTCACGTCGAACGCCAGGGTGGCGGTGTGCCCGTCGACCTTCGCGGCCCGGGGCCGGTCCAGGGGCAACGTCAGTTCGTCGGGCAGCCCCTTCGCCGCCGTGCGCCAGTACCGGGCCCCGGCGGCGGCCGGGCTGTCGGCGTCGGCCTCGTCGCCCATCCGATCGCGCAGCCACCGGGCGTAGTCGGCGTACTGCGGGGCGGGCGCGGGCCACGCGGGCGACGCCCCCGCCGACCTGCTGCCGTAGGCGGTGGCGAGGTCCCGCAGCAGCGGCGCCAACGACTCGCCGTCGACCGCGATGTGGTGGAGGACCAGCAGCAGTACGTGCCGTTCGGCGGCCGTGCGGAAGAGCCGTACGCGCAGCGGCGGCCGACTGACCAGGTCGAAGCGGGTGCGCAGCTCGGCCGCGAGCGCGGCGTCCAGCCCGGCCGGTGACACCTCCACCCCCAACAGGTCGAGCGGTGCGGCCCCGGGCGGCAGGATCTGCTGCACGGGGCCCCCGCCGGTGTACGGGTAGACGGTTCGCAGGACCTCGTGGCGCTCCACCACGTCCGCCAGCGCAGCGCGCAGCGCTGCCGTGTCCAGCCGGCCCGTCAGGTCGAAGGCCGCGGTGGTGAGGTAGTCCGGCTGGTCGTCCGCCAGGTAGTGGACGGTCCACAGCCGTTCCTGACCAGGGGAGAGCGGCGCCTGTGTCGGGCGGGGGCCCGCTGTGGTGCCGAGGGGGAACGCCGGAAGCACGACGTGCGCGCCCGCCGGGGCGTCCAGCCGACGTGCCAGGGCGGTGACGGTGCGCGCCTCGAAGAGGTCGCGCACGTGCACCCTTGCGCCGAGTTCGCTGCGCAGTCGGCCCACCAGCCTGATGGCGGCGAGCGAGTTGCCCCCGAGCGCGATGAAGTCGCCGTCGGCGTCGACCGCGTCGACCCCGAGGGCCTCGGCGAACAGGGCGGCCACGGCCTGTTGCCGGGGTGTGCGCGGGGCGTGCCGGCCCGCGGAGTCGATGGCTGCGGGCGCCGGCAGGGCGGCCGTGTCGACCTTGCCGTGTGCGGTCAGGGGCAGCGCGTCGACCGGGACGACCGCGGTCGGCACCAGATAGCCGGGCAGTTCGCCGGCGAGCCGGGCGCGGAGCTGAGCCGTGTCGACGGGGGTGCGCAGCACGACGTACGCGGTGAGGGTCTTCCCGGTGCCCGCCGTGTGCGCGGCGACGGCCGCGGCGGCGACCTCGGGCGCACGGCAGAGCGCCGCCTCCACCGCCCCCGGCTCGACGCGGAAGCCGTTGACCTTCACCTGCCGGTCGGCCCGGCCCAGGAAGTGCAGCCGGCCGTCGGCGTCCCACCGTGCGAGGTCACCGGTGCGGTACAGCCGGGACCCCGGGGCGCCGTACGGGTCGGCGACGTACCGCTGCGCGGTGAGCACGGGGGCCCGGTGGTAGCCGGCCGTGAGCCCGGCCCCGGAGAGGTGGACCTCACCGGGGACGCCGGGTGCCACGGGCCGCAGCGCGGTGTCGAGCAGCACCACGGACGTGTGGTCGATGGGTCGGCCGACGGGCAGGGGATCGTCCCCGACGGGTCCTTCGGGCACCGGGTGGCCCGTCGCGAACGTGGTCGTTTCGACCGGGCCGTAGTAGTTGACGATCCGAAGCTTCGGGTTGATCCGTCGGGCGCGACGGACCGCGGACGGCGCGACGACGTCCCCTCCGGTGGAGACCTGCCGCAGGTCGACGAGGACGCCCGGCGCCTCCTCCGAGATCAGCTCGAACAGCCCTGCGGTGAACCAGGCCGCGGTGACCCGGCCCGCGGCCACGGTGACGGCGTAGTCGTCGAGGTCGAGGTCACCGGGCGGCGCGAGGACCGCCAACCGGCCGGTGAGCAGCGGCATCCACAGCTCGTACACCACGGGGTCCCAGGCGTAGGAGGAGTGGAAGAGGACCCGCTCGTGCTCGGCGCCGGCGAAGGCGCGGTCGTGGACGCGCGCCAGGACGTTGCGATGGGTGACGGTGACGCCCTTGGCCGCCCCGGAGGAGCCCGAGGTGAACATCAGACAGGCGGGCGCGTCGGTCGGGACGCGGACGCCGAGGTCGGCCGCCGACTCGCCGGCCGCCTGCTCCTCGGCCTCGGCGAGCGAGTCGAGGACCACAACGGCGCCGGCGTCGCGCAACAGCGCGGCGAGGGCCGCCGGCGGCAGGTCCGCACGCAGGGGCACGCTGACCGCGCCGAGCTTGGCGAGGGCGAGAAGGGCGACGGCGACCTCGACTGAGCGCTCCAGACGCAGACCGACCGCCGATCCGGGGGCCACCCCGCGGCGGCGCAGGTGGTGGGCCAGCCGGTTGGCGCGGGAGTTGAGCTGCCCGTACCCGATCGGTCGGCCGACCGACCACAGCGCGGGACGGTCGGGATCGACGTGCACCGTCGCCTCGAACGCCTCGGCCAGCGAGCAGTGGGGCACGGGGACGACCGCCCCGCGGCCCTGCGCCAGCAGTCGACCGCGCCGCCGCTCCCCGAGCAGGTCGACCTCGCGTACGGGCCGCTCCCCGTGGTCCGCGACCGCCTGACAGGCGTCGGCGACCAGCCGCCACAGCTCCTTGACGGACCCCGGAAGCCTCAGCCGGCCGGGTTGCAGATAGAAGCGGAAGTCGAGCCGTCCGGCGCGCGGTAGGACCGCGAGGGCGAGCGGGTAGTGCGTCGCGTCGTGCACGTCCACGCCCGCCACCCGCAGTCCGGACCCAGGACCGGTGAAGTCCTCCGGATCCAACGGATAGTTCTCGAAGACGAGCAGGGTGTCGAAGAGGTCGCCGGTGCCCGTCGCCGCCTCGATCGCGGCCAGCCCCAGGTGGTCGTGGTCGAGCAGCCGGACCCGGGCGGCCTGGACGGCCGCGGCCAGCTCCTGGAGACCGGCCCCGGGGGCGAGCCGCACCCGCACCGGCACGGTGTTGATCAGCAGCCCGACCATGTCCTCGACACCGTCGAGACCGACGGGCCGGCTGGCCGTGGTGATCCCGAAGACCACGTCGTCCCTGCCGGTGAGATGCCCCAGTACCAACGCCCACGCCGTCTCCACCAGAGTGTTGACGGTCAGCCCGCTGTGCGCCGCACGCACGGTGAGCGCGGCGACGGTCTCCGGGGGCAGGGAGAAGGTGTACGGCGGTGAGGGCTCGGGAGGCGCGTCCGCACGGCCCAGCCGCGTCGGCTCGACGCCGGAGAGCTCCCGTCGCCACGCTTCCCGCGCCCCGACGACGTCCTGAGCCGCCGACCACGCCGCATACCGGCGGTACGGCGGCGCCGGCGGCAGCTCCGCACCGCGGTACAGGGCGAACAGCTCGCGCAGCAGGATCGGTACGGACCACCCGTCGAGGAGGGAGTGGTGATGGGTGAAGGCCAGGCACCAGCGCCGCGCGCCGACCCGGACCAGCGTGAAGCGCAGCAGCGGCGATCGGTGCGTCACGAACGGCCCGCGGTCCTCGGCCAGCCGGGCCCGCAGCGCGTCGTCGGACAGCGGCCCGGACACCGGATCCACGGTCCGCCAGGGAAGCGTCACGCGCTGCGGCACCACGTACAGCGGGCCGGCGGGCCCGTCCAGGGAGAACGCTCCGCCGAGGTGCGGATGGCGCCTGAGCAAGGACTCCGCGGCAGCCCGCAGCCGCCCGGCGTCGACGTCCCCGTCCAGGTCGAGGGCGAGTTGCACGACGTACGGATCGAGCCGGTCCGTGGCGTCGGGCGGTGCCGCGAGGGAGTGGTACAGCAGCCCCGACTGGAG
The DNA here is from genome assembly GCF_040653095.1 of Streptomyces sp. NPDC048057. Taxonomy (NCBI): domain Bacteria; kingdom Bacillati; phylum Actinomycetota; class Actinomycetes; order Kitasatosporales; family Streptomycetaceae; genus Streptomyces; species Streptomyces sp. NPDC048057. Next base: position 96,889 of record NZ_JBEZNF010000020.1, on the reverse strand, counting down.
CGGTGCAAGGGGGAGGAGGTCGGCCAAGGGCACCGACTCGGCCTCCAAACGGTCGAGGTACGCCTGCGTGACGGAGACGAGGGGGAAGTCGGACGGCGTGTGCACGCCGCCGCGCCCGTCGACGTCCGTGTGGTGCGCGGCGTACGCGGACAACACCGTGCTCCACGCCTGCGCGAGGGCCTCCACCTCGGGCCTGTCGAGCAGTTCCACCGGCCAGGTGCAGACGAAGTGGAGTCGGGGCCCGCCCTCGCCCGGCGCCACGAACGCGTCGATCTCCACGGCGTGTGCCACGGGCAGCGCCGGATCGGCCTCGCCGCGCAGCGACCCCGGCAACGGCTCCCAGGCACCGCCCCCGGCGCCGGGAGCGTCGTCGGTGTCGAAGCGGCCCAGGTAGTTGAAGCCGATCGGCGGGGCCGTGGACAGGGCGGCGCGGACTTCGGGATCGGCGCCGTAGCGGAGCAGACCGTGCCCCACGCCCCGGTGCGGAACGGTGCGCAGCCGCTCCTTCACCCGCTTCGCCACCTCCTCCAGGCCGGTGCCGCGGACCGCCATCGCGTCCCAGTCCTCGACGCCGGCGTCCAACAGCAGCGGGTGGATGACGGTGAACCAGCCCACGGTGCGCGAGACGTCGAGGTCGGCGACCTGAGCCAGGTCCAGGTCGCGGCCGTGCCCCTCGACGTCGACGAGGAGGGGCCTGCCGTCCGGGTTGCCCGACCAGCGGTGCAGCGCCACCGAGAGCGCGGCGAGCAGTATCTCCGGCACGTTGGCGTGGAAACGGCGGGGGACCGCGGCCAGCAGCGCCCCGGTGGTCTGCGCGTCGAGGTGGCAGCGGACCGTGGAGGTGGTGGCGACGGTGTCCCGCGCGGGGTCCACCGGCCGGCGGCCCACGTGCGTCGTGGTGTGTTCCTCGCGCCACCGACGGGCCTCCGCCGCGGACGGGGTGGCCGTCGAGAGGCGGTGGGCCCAGGTGCGGAACGGGGTGGGGACGGGCGCGAGTTCGGCCGGCCGGCCCGCGAGCGCAGCGGCGTGCGCCGCCGCCAGGTCCGGCAGGACGATCCGCCAGGACACCGCGTCGACCGCCAGATGGTGGACCAGGAGCAACAGCAGCCCGCCGTCAGCAGGTCCGGTGCCCTTGAGCCAGACGGCGCGCAGCAGGACGCCGCCGCGGGCGGACAGTTCGCGGCGGGCCCGGTCGCGCTGGCGCTCCGCCTCGGCCCGGGGGTCGTCGGTGCTGACCCGGGTGAGACACCGCGCGGCCCGTACCGCACCCGGCGGCGCGATCCGCAACGAACCGTCGCCGGCCGCGGTCATCCGGAGCGTGTCGTGCCGGTCCAACACCGCCTGGAGCGCCGTGACCAAGGTCGCGTCGGTGACGTCGGGAGGCAGGGGACACAGGACCGACTGGGCGAAGGAGTCCGCAGGAGCGCCGAACCCGGCGAGCCAGTGCATGATCGGCGTACGGGGGAAGGCGCCGACGGCCTCCGACGGCTCCCCGGGTCCGGTCGGCGGGGTCGCGTGCGCGGCGGCTCGCGCCAGCGCCCGCGGGGTCTGCCACTGGAAGACGTCACGGGGCCGGATCGCCACGCCCGACGCGCGGGCGCGGTTCACCAGCCGGATGGCGAGGACGGAGTCGCCGCCGAGCCGGAAGAACTCGTCGTCGGGCTCGACGCGGTCGACTCCGAGGAGCGAGCCGAACAGGGACGCCAACAGCTCCTCGGCGGGCGCGGGCCCCGCGACGGTCCGCGCGGCAACGGCCGGCGGCGGTGCGACCGTGCGCAGGGCGGCACGCTCCTCCTCGTCGAGGACGGGCAGCGAGTCGAACGGCGCCGCGGGATCGTCAAGTGCGGCGTCGAGCAGCCGACCGAGGGCCCGTACGACGACCTCCGCGGTCCGCCGCTCGAACGCGTCGGCGTTGTACTCCAGCACGCCGTCGAAGCCGCCGGCCGCGTTCTCGGCGAACTCGAAGAGCAGGTCGAACTTGGCCATCGACCGGTCGAGCACGACCGGCGTCGCTCGCACTCCCGACAGGTTCGCCACCGGCGACGGGCCGGAACGCAGCGCGATCGCCACCTGGAACAGCGGGTGCCGGCCCAGCACCCGGCGCGGGCCCACGGCGTCCACGACCCGGTCGAAGGGCACCTGGTGGGCGAAGGCGTCCAGGTCCGTGCGGCGCGCCCGGTCGACCACCTCGGCGAAGCCCGGGCTGCCCGACAGATCGGTGCGCAGCACCACCGTCTCGGCGAAGAAGCCGACGAGTTCGTCGAGCCCGGCGCCGTCGCGGCCCGAGGTGACCGTCCCCACGGGCAGGTCCGTGCCCGCGCCCAGCCGGCTCACCACACAGGCGACCGCGGCGTGCAGCACCATGAACGGGGTGGCGCCGCTGTGTGCCGCCAGCGCGCGGGCGCGCCCCCCCAGCGCGGGCTCCCACGCGAACGTCACGGCGCCGCCGCGGTGCGCGGGTGCGGGTGCCGGATCGCGGTCCCGAGGCAGGCGCAGCACCTCGGGCAGCCCGTCGAGCGCCCGCCGCCAGTGGGCCAGCTCAACGGCGAGCCTGCTGTCCGGCTGCTCCTCACTGCCCAGTCGCTGCCGCTCCCACAGGGCGTAGTCGGCGTACTGGACCGGCAGCGGGGGCCAGTCGGTTGACGGCCCGCCCGGGCTCTGCGTCCTGGCCGCGTAGGCGGCGGACAGGTCCCGGAGCAGCGGGCGCAGCGAGTGCTCGTCCGCGGCGATGTGGTGCAGCACGACGAGCAGGGCGTGCCGGTCGGGTCCGGAGCCGAACAAGGTGACGCGCCAGGGGAGTTCGACGGTGAGGTCGAACCCCCGGGCGGCCTCCGCGCGCAGCGCCGCGTCGAGGTCGGCGGCGGCCACAGCGCGTACGACGAAGGGCGTGTCCGGCCGTTCCAGAACCACCTGGCTCGGGTCCTCGGCGGTGTCGGGGAAGACGGTGCGCAGACTCTCGTGCCGCTCCTGGACGTCCGTGCACGCGGCGCGCAGCGCCGCCACGTCCAGAGGGCCGTCCAACTGCACGGCCAGGGGGATCAGATACGTGGCGGCCCGGCCCTCCATCCGGTGCAGGAACCACAGCCGGCGCTGGGCGTACGAGGCGGGCACCCGCGCCGGGCGGTTCGGGGCGCGGCCCGGCCCGGCCCCGCCGGCCGGCCCGTGCACGGGATCCCTGAGCAGGTCGGCGAGGCCCGCCACGGTCGGCCGGGCGAACACGTCGCGCACCGAGACGGCCGCGCCCGACGCAGCAGCGATGCGCAGGGCGAGCCGGTTGGCCAGCAGCGAGTCCCCGCCGAGGGCGAAGAAGCTGTCGTCGATGCCGAACGCGTCGCTGCCCAGGACGTCGGCGAACAGCCGGCGCACGGTCGCCGTCACCCCGTCCGCCACCGCCGCGCCCGCCGCGGAACGCCCCGGCGCAAGAGCGTGCAGCCGTCGCTGGTCCAGCTTCCCGTTCGCCGTCAACGGCAGGGCGTCGACCACGTGCACCACCGAGGGCACCATGTGGGCGGGCAGCACGGCGGCGACGGCGTCGCGGACCTCCCGCGGATCCGGTGCCGCCGCGCTGGTGACGTCGCACGCGTCGGCCACCGAGCCGTCGGGCACGACGTAGCCGACGAGCCGCCGGTCACCCGGCCGGTGCTCGACGACCAGCGCCGCGGCGGCGGCGATCCGGGGCAGCCCGCTCAGCGCGGCCTCCACCTCGCCCAACTCGATGCGGAAGCCGCGGACCTTGACCTGGCGGTCGGCGCGCCCCAGGTACTCAAGCCCGCCGTCCTCGTGCCGCCGCGCCAGGTCCCCGCTGCGGTACATCCGCTCGCCAGGGGCACCGGTGGGGTCGGGGACGAAGCGCTGCGCGGTCAGGCCGGGCCGGTCGTGATAGCCGCGGGCGAGCCCGGGCCCGGAGACGTACATCTCCCCGGGCAGCCCCGACGGCACCGGCCGCAGCGCGGCGTCGAGCACCTGGACGCGCAGGTCGGGCAGCGGGGCGCCGATGAGGCTGCCGGCGCTCGCCGCCGCGGCGTCGACCGTCAGCCGTCGCTCGGTGACGTGGACGGTGGTCTCGGTGATGCCGTACATGTTGACCAGCCGGGGCGCGGTGTCGGGGTGCCGCGCGTACCAGCCGACCAGCCGCCAGGGCTCCAGCGCCTCCCCGCCGAAGACGACGTACCGCAGCCGCAGCCGGGCGCTCACCGCGGGGCGCCGGGCGTCGGCCTCCACGAGCTCCGTGAACGCCGACGGCGTCTGGTTGAGCACCGTGACCCCCTGCTCGACGAGGAGGTCGAGGAACTCGTCCGGCGAGCGGGCCGTGTCCTCGTCGACGACGACGAGCCGTCCGCCGTGCAGCAGCGCGCCCCACAGCTCCCAGACGGAGAAGTCGAACGCCGCGGAGTGGAACAGGGTCCACACGTCGTCAGACCCGAAGTCGAAGGAGGCAGCGGACGACGTCAGCAGCCGCACCACGTTGCCATGGGTGACGACGACGCCCTTGGGACGGCCGGTGGAGCCGGAGGTGAAGATGGTGTACGCGGGGTCGGCGGGGCGCGGGCGCCGCACCGGCCGCAGTGCTTCGCCGGGTGCGGACTCCCCGAACTCCCCGTCCTCCAGACGCACCACGGGAGTCCGCACGTCCGGCGGCGCGCCCCCGCCGTCCGTGATCAGCAGGGCGGGCGCCGCGTCGGCGAGGGTGGCGGTCAGCCGCTCCGCCGGGTACGACGGATTCAGCGGCACATAGGCCGCACCGGCCTTCAGCACGCCCAGGATCGCCGCGACCAGGTCGAGTGAGCGGGGCAGCGCCAGGGCCACGAACTGGCCGGGTGCCACACCGCGGGCCGTGATCACGCGGGCCACTTCCTCGGCCCGGTCGTCGAGCTGCCGGTACGTCAGCGACGCACCGCCGTGGACCACGGCGGTCTCCGACGCCCGTGCTTGGACCTGACGCGCGAAGAGGTCCACCAGGGTCGGGCCGGGTGGCACGGCGCTGCGGGCGGGCCGGGCCGGTTCGTCGACGCGGGCGAGGGCGAGGCGCCCCACGGGCAGGGCGTCCGATGCATCGGCGACGGCGGACAGCGCGGTCACCAGCCGGTCGTGGTGCGCCCTCACGTCCCGCTCGGTGTACCGGGCCGCCGAGGCGTCGACGTCGAGCCGCAGCGCCGGCTCGCCGTTGTCGTACGCGCCGACGGCGAGTTCGTCAGGCAGCCCGGGCGAGCCCTCGTGGACGGTCGCCGGATGACCGGCGAACTCCAGGTCGGTGGCCATCGACATCAGATTCACCGTCGGGCCGACGATCCGTCGCGTGCCGTCGAGGGCGGCCGCGTCGCGCAGGACGTCCTCCAGCCGGTACCGCTGGTGCCGCAGCACGGCCGTGATCCCCGTGCTCGCGTCCCGGGCCAACTCGGCGAACGGGCGCCCGGGGTCGACGGCCAGCCGCAGGGGCAGCACGTTGGAGACCGTGCCGAGCGCCCCGCGGGCGGCCCTGCCGACCCGGGCGGGCACCGACAGGCCGAGGACGACGTCGCGCCGCCCGCTGTCGGCGTGCAGCAGGGCCGCGGTGACGGCGCACAGCACGGCGGGCCACCGCACCCCCCACGCGTCGGCCCGCTCCCGCAGCCGCTCCCACTGCTCGGCCGGCAGATGGCCCGAGCGCCGCAGATGGCCCGTGGCGCCCGGCGGCACCGGCCCCTGCGCGAGGACCGGCACGTCGTCCAGGTCGGCGACCTGCTCCGCCCAGAACGCGGCGTCGTCGCGCCAGCGCGCGGAGGCCCGGTAGCGGGCGTCGTCGACGAGCAGGGTCTCCACCCGGTCGTGGACCCCGTCGTCGACGGGCGCACCGGCGCAGAGCGCGGTGTAGGTGCGCGCGACCCGTCGGACGAACGTGTCGAGACCGGCGCCGTCGCACAACAGGTGGTGGAAGCGGGCGCACCACACGTGTTCCGCGTCGGACACCCTGATCAGGGTGTGCTCGAACAGCGGCGCCGCCGCGAGGTCGAAGGGCCGCTCGTACTGCGCCTCGCAGTACCGCACGGCGCTCTCCGACGGAGCCCGCTCGTTCGACACGTCGAGCCGACGCAGCGCCCACTCGGGCGCCGGCTCGACGATCTGACGGGCCCCGTCCTCGGTCTTGACGAACCGCACCCGCATCGTCTCGCTACCGGCGACCTCGATCCGCACTGCCCGCTCGAACCGGTCCGCGTCCACCGGGCCCCGGATGCGGAAGTACTGGCCGACGACGTACCGCAGCCCGCCCGCATCCAGCTCGTGGCCGAACCACAGGCTCGACTGCGCCGCCGACAGCTCCCGTCCCGCTTCGCTCCGCACGACCTACTCCTCCTCCGGCAGGCCGAGTTCACCGGCCAGTACCTTGCCCACCTGGGCCAGCGACTCGGGGTTGCCCATGTCGGCGTGGCCGAACTCGCTGTCGACGACGCGGACGCGGCCGTCGACCACGTACGGGTCCCAGCCGTCGACGGTCATCGGGACCGACTCGTCGTCCGGGCGGGCGGCGAAGAACAGCACGTCGCCCCGGTACACGCCAGGCTTGAAGGCCCGGCCCAGCGAAAGGTTGTTGTCGTACACCTCGCCCATGCCGAGCAGGTACCGCTCGGACATGTCCGACAGGACGCTGTCGGTGCTCCGCACGATCTCCAGGAACCGCGCCGTGGTCAGTTCCTCCACCCGCAGGGCCGAGGGCTGGATCCCGGCGAACGACAGCAGCGCGGCGTACATCGCCCGCTCTCCGCCGAACGCCTCCATCGGCGGCAGCGTCGGATGGTCGGCGATGACGTACGAGTCCAGCAGCGCGAGCAGCCCCACCTGCTCCCCGGCGGCCTGGAGCGCGGTCGCCATCGCGTGCGCCACCATCCCGCCGAAGGACCAGCCGAGCAGGTGGTACGGCCCCTGCGGCTGGATGCGGCGGATCTGCCGCAGGTAGTCGTCGGCCATCTCGACGACGGACTGCGGCAGCTGCTCGTCCCGACCCAGGCCGCGGGCCTGGAGCGCGTACACCGGGTGGTCGGCGCCGAGTTGACGCATCAGTACCGAGTACGTCCAACCGACGCCGCCGGCGGGGTGCACGCAGAAGAGCGGCGGGTGGCTGCCGGTGGGGCGCAGCGGCAGCACGACGTCGAACGCGAAGCGCTGGTCGTGCGAGCCCAACCGCTCCGCGAGGGCGGCGACCGTCGGTGCGACGAACAGCGTCGCCGTGTCCACGCCGGTGCCCCACGTCGACTCGATGCGGCGGGCCAGCCTGGCGGCGAGCAGCGAATGGCCGCCGAGGTCGAAGAAGTTGTCGTCGATGCCGACGGCGGGCAGGCCCAGCGTTTCGGCGAACAACTCGCACAGGTGCTTCTCCTGGACCGTGCGCGGCGCGCGGCCCACCGCGTTGCCGGCCGACTCCGGGTCCGGCAGCGCGGCGTGGTCGATCTTGCCGCTGCGCGTGCGGGGCAGCTCCGGCAGCACGACGACCGCGGACGGCACCTGGTGCGCGGGCAGGACCTCGCGCAGCCGCTGCGGCAACGCGGTCGGAAGCGCCGCCGCCACCCCCGCGACGGCCGGTTCGTGCACGGTCGCGGGGGCCGGGTCCACGGCCGGGTCGTACACGTCCCGGATCGTTCCGCCTGCCGCCGAAGGCATCAGGACGACATCGATCCGGCCCGGTGTCGAACCCGGCGCCGCGAGTGCCCGGTAGCCGAACTCGGCGCCCACTGCGGACAGTTCCGCGAGCCGTACGCCCGGGTCGCCGGCGACCGTCACGTCGAGCGCCCCGATCGTGGTGCCCGGAGCGGCGGCGTTCAGGGCCCGTACGGCGGCGAGGTCCGCGGCCAGCCGGGCGTCGGGGACGTCGGTGACGCGCAGCGGCAGCGCCCCGCCGGCCGAGGCCAGCAGCGCCTTCAGCTCGCCCGGCCCCGTCACGTCGGTGCCCCACGCGAGCCGGGTGGCGCCGGCCGCCGATGCGCCCGACAGCGGCGCCTTGTGGAGGGTGACGTCGTAGCGGTAGCGCGTCAGCTCGTTGTCGTGGTCGCCGGACTTCGACCGGACGTCGGACGCGTCGCCGAACGCGCCGAAGAACCGCGGCGCGATCGCCAGCTCCTTGTCCAGCAGGAGTTTTCGGCCCACCGTCAGCCGGGCCTGCGCGACCGTCGTCATCGCGGAGGCGGTGCCGATCCCGGCCGCGGTGTAGAGCACCGGCCGGCCGGCGAGGTCCCTGACGTCGCCGACGAAGACCGTCCCGCCGGGCGCCAGGAGGCGCAGCGCCCCGTCGAGCACCCGCTCCAGGTAGTCGCGCGAGGGGAAGTACTGCACGACGGAGTTGAGGACCACCGTGTCGAAGTGGCCTTCGGGCAGCCCGGAGAAGTCGTCGGCGGACCGGTGGGTGACCGTGACCCGGCTGCTGAGGGCGGGCACCTCGGCGACCTGGCGACGCAGGGTGTCCACGGCCACCGAGGAGATGTCGGTGGCGTGGTAGCTCTCGCAGTGCGGCGCGAGCGCGGAGAGCACCGCGCCGGTGCCGGCACCGATCTCCAGGACGTGCCGGGGGGAGAGTTCCCGCACCCGGTCGACGACGGCGTCCCGCCACTCCCGCATCGCTTCCCGGGGCAGCGGCGAGCCGTCGTAGGAGCTGTTCCAGCCGGCGAACGAGTCGCCGAAGGGCGCAATGCCCCCGGTCATCCGGTGGGCGTTGTCCTCGATGGCGTACACGCTGTCGTGGACGGCGGTCCAGTCGGCGAGGACGTGCCCCTCCGCTCCGCCGTCCAGTGCGGCGGCCGGCTCGGGCACGACGTAGGCGACCAGCCGCGAACCGGTGCCGTCGACGGTCCAGGTGCGCACCGCCGCCTGCGCCACGGCCTCGTGGGCGAGCAGCGCCGATTCCACCTCACCGGGCTCGATCCGATACCCGCGGATCTTGATCTGCCGGTCGGAGCGGCCGGTGAACTCCAGCGAGCCGTCGGCGTTCCAACGGGCGAGGTCACCCGTGCGGTACATCCGCGAGCCCGGGCGTGCGGCGTGGGGATCGGCGACGAAGCGCTCGGCGGTGCGGGCCGGCTGGCCGACGTAGCCGCGGGCGAGCGCCGGGCCGGACAGGCACACCTCGCCCTCCACACCGGGCGGCACCAGGCGCAGGGCCGCGTCCACCAGGCGGATCCGGGTCGGTGCGACGGGACGGCCGATGGTGGTGCTGGTGCCGGTCAGCCCGTCGCTGATGGACGCGCACACGGTGGCCTCGGTGGGCCCGTAGCCGTTCACCAGCCGGTGGCGCACCGACCACCGGGCCACCAACTCGGCCGGCAGCGCCTCGCCCGCGACACGGATCACGCACTGCGCGGGCAGACCGTCCTCCGGGTCGAGCACCGCGAGCGCGGACGGTGGAAGGGTGACGGCGGTGATGCGCTCCTCCTGCGCGAGTCGCTCCAGACCGCGGCCGGGCAACAGCCGGTCCGCCGGCGCGACCACGAGCGTCGAGCCCGAGCACAGCGCCTCGAAGATCTCCAACAGCGCTGCGTCGAACGCGGGAGAGGCGAACTGGAGCACCCGACGGTCCGGGCCGAGCCATGACCGCGCCACGGTGGTGCTCAACACCCCCGCCACACCGGTGTGCTGGACGAGGACGCCCTTGGGGCGTCCGGTGGAGCCCGACGTGTGCACGACGTACGCGGGGTGCGCCGGCAGCAGCGGCCGGACGCGTTCCCCGTCGCCGACGGGCCGACCGTCGTGCCCGTCGATGCGGCGCGCGGTGTCCGGGTCGTCGAGGACGAGGACGTCCCCGGCCTTGCGCAGCGTCGGCCCGAAGGCGTTCGCCCGGTCGCTGATCACCAGGGCGGGCCGTACGTCGCCGAGGATGAGCCGCAGCCGCTCCTCGGGGTACTCGGGGTCGATCAGGGCGACCGCGGCACCCGCCGCGAGCACCCCGAACAACGCCGTGACGGTGCGCGCCCCGCGCGGCAGCACGAGCGCCACCACCTGCTCCGGGCCGATGCCCCGGGCGATCAGCTCCCGGGCCGTGCGGTACGCCGCGGCGGACGCCTCGCGGTAGGTGAGCACCGCGCCGTCGGGGCCGGCGCTGCGGACCGCCGGTGCGTCGGGCGTCGCCGCGGCCTGCGCGTCGAACAGGTCGGGGACCGTCCGGGGCGTCACCTCGCCGGCGCCGCTCCCGGCGCCGTCGGCCCGGCCGTACGCAGCGAGCGCGGCGCGCTCGGCGTCGTCGAGCAGGTCCAACTGCGCCAGGCGCGTCGTCGGCGCGGTGACCATCGCGTCCAGCAGCCGAAGGGCCCGGGCGAGCAACTGCTGTGCCGTCTCGGTGTCGAGGACGTCCTGACGGTGCAGGAGGAACAGCAGCATCCTTCCCGACGGCCGCGGCAGCGCCATCAGTGTGAGCGGATAGTGCCCGGCGGTCTCGTTGCGGGCGTCGAGGATCTCCAACTCGGGCACGACGGACCACGGGTCGCGGTCCACGGGGAAGTTCTCGAACACCATCGCCGTGTCGAAGAGCGAGTCCACGCCCACGGCGCGCTGGATCCCGGGCAGCCCGAGGTGGTGGTGGGCGAGCAGCCGGGACTGCTCGTCCTGCACCCGGCGCACCACTTCGGCCAGGGTCTCGCCCGGGTCGGTCGCGATCCGCATCGGAATGGTGTTGATCAGGAAGCCCACCATGGACTCGACGTCGGCCACTTCGGGCGAGCGCCCGGAGACCGCCACCCCGAACACCGCGTCGCTGCGGCCCGTCAGCTGTGCCAGCAACAGGCCCCAGCAGACCTGGAAGAGGGTGTTGACGGTGACGCCCAGCCGGGCGGCCAGCTCGGTGAGGGCCGTCACCTGCTGCTCGGACAGCTCACGACCGAGCTGCGCCGGCCAGGCCGAGCTGCGCCGCAGCCCCTCGGGGGCGACCAGGGTGGGCCGGACGTCGCCCAGCGTCCGACGCCACACCCGCGCGGACTCGTCCCGGTCCTGTTCGGCGAGCCAGGCCAGGAAGTCGCGGTGGCGCGGCGCCGCCCCCATCGCGTCGAGGGAGCGCGGACGGGCGTAGAGCTGGAACAGCTCACGGGCCATGATCTGGACGGACCAGCCGTCCAACAGGATGTGGTGGGCGGTGATCAGCAGCCGGAACCTCTGGTCCGCCCGACGGACGAGGGTGAGCCGCAGCAAAGGAGGCGCGGCCGGATCGAACGCGGCGGCGCGGTCCTCGGCCGTCAGCCGCTCGGTCTCCCGCTCCTGCTCGTCCGACGGCGATCCGGTGAGGTCGACCTCGGTCAGGGCGGGCGCCGCATCCGCCCGGACGATCTGCACGGGCCGGCCGGACGGCAGCCGCAGGAATCCGGCCCGCAGCCCGGTGTGCCGTCGGCACAACAGCGCGGCGGCGCGGCGCAGCGCGTCCGGGTCGAACGGGCCGACGAAGTCCAGGGCCGCCTGGAGGACGTAGACGTCCTCGTGGTCGCGGTGGTGGTTGCCGTGGAAGAGCAGCCCCTCCTGGAGGGGCGAGAGCGGAAGCACTTCTTCCACGTCGGGGCAGTGCGCCGCCAGCCACTCGCGCTCGCCGTCGTCCAGGTCGATCAGCGGACGGGTGGGGAGCGCGGCACATGACTCCGGGCCGGCCGCGAGGGGCGCGGCCACCTCGCCCAGCAGCGCGGGCGTCTTGCGCTCGAAGACGTCCTGGAGGGAGACGACCAGCCCGGCCCGACGGATCCGGCGGACCAGCTTGATGGAGGTGATGCTGTCGCCACCGACGGCGAAGAAGCTGTCGTCCGGACCCACGTCGGGCCGCCCGACGACCGCGGCGAACACCTCGCGCAGCGTCTCCACCGGTCCGCCGGCCACCGGCGTCGGCCGGGCCGTGACCTCCTGGGTCGCGGCCGACTCGGCCAGTGCGAGCCGGTCGACCTTGCCGTTCGGGTTCAACGGCAGCGCGTCCAACGTCCGGACCGCGGCCGGAACCAGCGGCTCGGGCAACTCGGCCCGTAGCGCCTCGATCAGCGCTTGCGGTACGCAGCCGGGTCCTTCGGGCACCACGAAGGCGGTGAGCCCGTGGTCCCCCTCGCCGTCGGCGGTGGCGACGACGACGGCCCCGGCGACCGTCGGCTGCCGCAGCAGCGCCGCCTCCACCTCGCCCGGCTCCACCCGATGGCCGCGCACCTTGACCTGCTGGTCGGCCCGGCGGACGAACTCCAACGCGCCGTCGGCGCCCCACCGCGCGAGATCGCCCGTGCGGTACATCCGCCCGCCCGGGTCGACCGCGAACGGGTCGGCGACGAACCGCTCCGCGGTCAGCCCGCGCCGGTGCGCGTAGCCGCGGGCCAGGTACTCCCCGGCGAGATACAGCTCGCCGACGTCGCCGAGCGGCACCGGGCGGAGCGCCGCGTCCAGGACGTGGCAGCGGACGTTGGTCGTGGGGCGGCCCACCGGCGGGTCACCGGCGGAGTCAGGGTCGCACGGCCAGACCGTGGCGTACACGGTGACCTCGGTCGGGCCGTAGACGTTGAACACCCGCGCTTCGGGCAGGCGTTGTTGCACCGTCCGCACCAGGTCGGCGGAGAGCGGTTCGCCGCAGAAGACGTAGTGCGTCGCCCGCTCGGTCACCCACTCCGCCTCGTGCACCCGCCGGTACACCGACGGCACGGTGTTCACCAGGCTGCCGGCCCACTCCGGCAGGTCGAGCAGCGCCGTCAGGTTCGGCACCAGGTCCACGCTGCCCCCGCTCATCAAGGGCACCAGGATCTCGAACACCGACATGTCGAAGCTCAACGAAGTGGATCCGAGGACCCGCTCGAACGCCGGGGCGCCGACCGCGTCCAGTGACCAGGCGGCGAAGTTCACCACGTTCCGGTGGGCGACCACCACGCCCTTCGGACGGCCCGTCGAACCCGAGGTGTGGATCACGTAGGCCGCGTTCTGCGGCAGCACGGCCGGGAGGTCGACCGCCGGGGGAGCGACGGCGTGCCGCACGTCGTCCAGGACCACCGGGCGTACGGGGGAGCCCTCGGGGAGCCGGCCGAGCAGCGCGGCCGTGGTCACCACCACGGCGGGGCGCGCGTCGTCCAGGAGGTATCGGATCCGACCGTCCGGGTGCTGAGGATCGATCGGCACGTACGCCGCGCCCGACTTCAGCACGGCCAGCACGGCAACCACCATCTCGCAGGTCCGCGGCAGCATCACGGCCACCAACTGTTCGGGTCCCGCGCCCTGCTCGACCAGCTGCCGGGCCAACCGGTCGGCACGCTCGTCGAGTTCGGCGTACGTGTACCGGTCCGTGCCGTGCCTGACGGCCACCGCTGCGGGGACGCTGCGGACCTGCTGGGCGAAGACGCCCGGAACGGTGCCGTCCGCAACCGCCCGCCCGGTGTCGTTGAACGCGTGGAGGAAGCGATCCTGCTCCTGCCCGTCCGCCAGGTCGAACCGGCCCACGGGTGCCTCGGGTCGCCCCGCCACCTGCGCGAACAGGGCCGCGAACCGACGTTGGTGATCGCTCGGGACGCCCGAGCGGACCTCGATGTCCCATCCGCCGTCGGCGGCGGCGCCAGCCCGTACGTCCAGGCCGGCGACCGGTCCCGCAGCGGCGTCCGGGAGGACCGTGTGCTCGGGATCGACCAGTTCGCACGTCAGGCCCGGATGGTCCGGCCCGGGCGCCGACGCGTCGGACGTCGGCCGGTTGCGTCGGAGCTGTGCGCCGACGGCCCGTGCCACCTGGGCGAACGTACGACCGGGGGACATCGCGAGACGCACGGGGACCGTCGCGCCCGCCGTCCGGTACCCGATCAGCACCTCGTCCGCGCCGAACCTGCGGTGGGCGTACACGGCGACGGCCGCCACCAGCACCGCGGCGGGCCCTCCGCCGCTGCGCCGGGCGACCCGGGCCAGGGCCGCCGTGTCGAAGCCGACCCGAGCGCCGCCGAAACCGCCGACGGAAGCCGGTGCACGGTGTGCGTCAGGAATAGACATGGAAGCCCTTCCCCGTCTTGCGGCCCAAGTGCCCGGCGGCGACCAGCGCGGCGAACGAGGGCGGCGCGGCGTACCGGTCGTCACCGGTCTGCTCCCGCAGCACGGCCATGGTGTCCATGACGTTGTCCAGGCCGATCAGATCGGCCGTGCGCAGCGGCCCCATCGGATGGCCGAGGCACTTCTCGAACACGGCGTCGACGGTGGCGCCGTCCGCGGCCCCCTCGTCGACGAGGGCGGCGGCCTGCGCGATGCACGTCATCAGCACCCGGTTGAGGACGAAGCCGGGCCCGTCCGCGACCACGACGGCCTCCTTGCCCAGCCGGCCGAGGAGGGCCAGCGCCCGGTTCATCGTCTCCTGCGAGGTGGCCTCCGCACGGACCACCTCGACGGTGTCCTTCAGCGGCACGGGGTTCATGAAGTGCAGCCCGAGCACCTGTTCGGGGCGCGCCGTGCGGGCCGCGAGCAGGGTGACGGGGATCGCGGAGGTGCACGTGGCGAAGACCGCCCGCGGCGGACAGATCCGGTCGAGCCGGGCGAACAGCGACTCCTTGAGGTCCCGGTGCTCCGGGGCGCACTCGATGACGAAGCCGACCTCGTCGAGCGCTTCGGGCGAGCGCGCCCAGTGCACCCGGCCGCCGGCCCGTGCCGGGCCCCGGCCGAGCAGCTTCGTCAACCGCAGGGACTGGGCGAGCCGTTCGCGGGCCCCGTCGGCCGCGACCTCGTCGGGCTCGACGAGCACGACGTCCACGCCCGACTGGATCAGACTCTGGCAGACGCCGACGCCCATGGTGCCGGCCCCGACGACGCCGACCGGCTCTGCTCGGTCGGGCGCCGCGTCGTGGGTGTTCTCGGTCATCGTGCTGCCTCCACCGACAGGTCGGGGTCGAGTGACGGTTCGTCTGGGGGGATGTGGTCGAGGGCCACCTCGTGCACCGGTGCGGCGGGGTGTGCCAGCACGCCGGCCAACAGGCGCGTCAGATCGGCGGCGAGGTCCGCCGCGGTGCCCTCGTCGAAGAGTTCGGGCGCGTACGCGAGGGTGAGGGCGAGCCCGCCCGCCTCGCTCCGGGACCACTCCAGGGCGAGTTCCGCTCCGGACCGGTCCGCCGCGGTGCCGTGGCCGGCGTAACGCACGGGAAGCGCTGCGGAGCCGGGGGGTTCGGCCGCCGTACGCCGCAACCGGGACCGTAGCTCGGTGAAGTCCACTTCACCGGCGAGGTCCCCCCGTACTGCCAGGGTGCCCTGCGCGGTGGTGGAGAGGACCGCCACCGCGTCCTCACCCGTGTACCAGCCCAGCAGCACCAGCCAGACGGCGAGCAGGGCGCCGTCCCACGCGTCGGGCCCGCCGAGCGCCGTCAGTCGAGCGCACAGGTCGTCGTCGAGGTCCGTCGTGACGGTGGCGGAGGCGTCGACGGGGTCCGCGGGGCGGGGCCGGTCGGCCGGGACCCGCACCCGCGGCAGCGACCCGGGGACTGCGGGCACGGACGGACCGGGGCGCTCCGGCCCCGCGTGCAGTCCGGGTACGGGCCGGTCCATGTCCGTGACCCGGGCGAGGTCGTCCAGGATGCCGAGGTACGCCGCGGCCAGCTTCGCCGCGGTCCGCTCGGTGAACAGCTCGGTGCTGAACTCCAGGCACGCCGCCATGTCGTCCTCTCCCTCGCGGTCCGTGGTCACCAGGGTCAGATCGAACTTCGCGGTGCCCGCCGGCATGCCGCCGAACCTGTTGGCGACGGAGCCGCGCGGATCGAAGAAGTCGCCCACGGCGGAGCCGACCGCCTGCACCGGCGGCAGCGCCTGGTGCACGTAGAACACGTCGAACAGCGGTGCTCGACCCAGGTCCTTGTCGACGCCGAGCGCGTTCACCACCCGGTCGAAGGGGATCTCCTGGTGCTCCAGCGCTTCCAGGACCACCGACCGCACCTGGTGCAGCAGCGCACGGGTGCTCGGTGCGCCGGACAGGTCGGTGCGCAGGGCGACCGTGCTGTTGAAGAAGCCGATGAGCCCGTCCAGCTCGGGGCGGTTGCGGCCGGTCGTCGGGGTGCCGACCACGATGTCCCGCTGTCCGCTGGAGCGGGCGAGCAGCACGTACAGCGCCGTGAGCAGAACGACGAAGACCGTCACCGACTCGCGGCGGGCCAGCTCGCGCAGCGCCCGCAGGACCGGCGTCGGGACGGTGAAGGGGTGCAGGTCGCCCACGAAGCCCTTGCGCGCCGGGCGGGGCAGGTCCGTCGGCAGCTCCAGCGCCGGCGCGTCGCGCAGCTTGTCGACCCAGTACGCGAGTTCGTGGTCGAGCGCCGAGCGGGCCACCAGGTCGCGCTGCCAGCGCGCGTAGTCCCGGTAGCGGACCGGGAGCGGGGGCAGCTCGGCCCGCGTGCCCTTCTCACGGGCGGCGTACAGCAGCGGCAGCTCCCGCTCGAAGACCTTCGGGGAGTGGCCGTCGTTCACCGCGTGGTGGACCGTGACGTGGACCACGTGCTCGTCGGGTCCGAGTCGCACGACGAGCAGCCGCAGCAGTGGATCGTGCGCGAGGTCGAACCGGACCTGGGCCGCCGCCCGCACCGACTCCCGTGCCGCCGCCAACGGATCGGGCTCGTCCGACACGTCGACGAACCGGTAGAAGTCGCCGAGCGCCGGCCGGATCCGCAGGCCGGGGCCGTCCTCCAGCTCGATGAAGTTGGAGCGGAGCACTTCGTGGCGGTCCGCCAGGTCCTCCCAGGTGCCGCGCAGGGCATCCGGGTCGAGGGGGCCACGGACGTGGCTGACCATCGGCAGGTTGTACAGGGTGGTGTCGGGGTCGAGCTGGTGGTGGAACCACATGCGTTCCTGCCCGTACGACAGGACCGCCCCGTCACCGCGGGTGACGGGCGGGAGGGCGCCGGGCGCCGCGTCCGCCGGTGTGATCACCCGGGCGAGGTCGGCGACCCGGGGGTGCTCGTACACGTCGATCAGCTTGGGACGGACGCCGAAGCGCTCCTGGATCCGCTCGACCAACTGGAGCGCGATCAGGGAGTTCAGTCCGAGGTCGAAGAAGTCCTCGTCGACGCTGATCGGCGCGTCGGCGTGCAGCAGCTCCCGCAGCGTGCCCTGCAACCAGCCCACGCCGTCCGACGCCTCCTCACGCGGTGGCCCTTCGGGTGCCGCCTCCCGCGGCGTGGGTGCGGGCGGCGCGGCGACGGGTGAAGGGGGCGGTACGGGGGCGTCGGCCCAGCAGGGAGTGCCGAGCAGCGGATGGCCGGGCAGCCGCACCCGCCGCGCTGCGACGTTCTCCGGCCGGGCCCCGGCCCAGTCGACCTCCACTCCGCTCTCGTACAGCACCCGCACGGTGTCCAACGGCCCGTCGACGGCCCGTACCAGAGCCCCGTCGACACCGGACAGGTGCTCGGCGAGCAGCTGCCCCAGCACGCCGTCGGGACTGGGTTCGAGGAAGAGCACGGGCCCGTCGGCCAGCAGCTTGTGGGCCACCCCGAGCAGTTCAGCCACGTCGACGGGGGCGGTGTGGGCAGCGGCGAACTCGACCGGGTCGACGGGGGAGCGTCGCCCCAGCACGTGCCGGGCCGCGAACCGCGACGCACCCGCCCCGAGGACGGCGTCGAACGTGACGCCGTGACCGTGCAGCACGTCGTACGCGGCGATCTGCGCGGCCAGCACCCGGGCCGCACGCCCCGTCGCAGGCAGGGCCGCCGGCAGCGCGCCACCGGTGACGCCCGCGGGCAGCGCGCCGGGCGACAGCAGCAGGGCCACGGCCGGGGGCTGCTGCCCGGTCGACGCCCGGTCGGCGCCGGCCCGCAGCCACGTTGCCTCGGCGGCCAACTGGACGGCCAACTCCCGGGTGCTGCCCGCCGTCACCGCGACGCGGTACGGATGGTGGCTGCGGCCCTGGTTGAGGGTGAAGGCGACGTCCCGCAACGGCAGGTCGCCGCCCCGTAGGGCGAGCGCCAACTCGCCGCACAGCAGCGCCAGCGCCTCGTGGCTGCGGGCCGAGACCCCGACCACCTCGGGACCGGGCGCCGGGGTCCCGCGCCGCGGCGGCTCCGGCGGCTGAGCCACCACGCAGTGCGCGTTCACTCCGCCGAGGCTGAAGGAACTCACCCCCGCGAGCCGCGGCCCATCGCCCCCGGTCGACCAGGCGCGCGTCTGGGTGACCACCTCGATCTGCGCCGCGTCCAGGTCGACGTCCCGCGTCGGACGCGCGAAGTGGAGCGACGGGTACAGCTCGCCGTGGCCCACGCTCAGCACCGCCTTCACCAGACCGGCCACCCCGGCAGCGTGGTCGAGGTGCCCGATGTTGGTCTTCACCGACCCGATCGGGAGGGGTTCGGTGCGGCCGGCGAACGCCCCGGCGATCGCCTCCAGCTCGACGGCGTCCCCGAGCCGCGTACCGGAGCCGTGGGCCTCCAGATAGCCCGCGTGCACCGGGTCGACGCCCGCCGCCGCCCACGCCTTGGCGATGACGCGCCGCTGCGCCACCGCGCTCGGGGCGCTGATGGTGCCCGTGCTGGCGCCGTTGTGGAGCGTGGCGCTGCCCCGGATGACGGCGTGGATCGGGGTCCGGTCGGCCACGGCCCGGCGCACGGTGGTGAGCAGCAGGGCCGCACCGCCCTCGCCGGAGACGGTGCCGTCCGCGTCCGCGTCGAACGCCCGGCACCGGCCGTTGGGTGACACCAGCTCGGTGAAGCCGGCGACCTCCGCGGCCGGGACGCCCGCCATCCGCAGGCTCACCCCGCCGGCGATGGCGAACTCCGCCTCGCCCGAACGCAGTTCGCGGCAGGCGTGGTGCACGGCCACCAGCGAGCCGTTGCACCCGGTGTCGACGGCGTGGCAGGGGCCCTGGAGGCCGAGCGTGTGGGCGATCCGCGCGGGCAGCCCGAACGGCACGTTGCCCAGCGTGCCGAGTGCCCCCTGCTCGCCGACGAGGTCGTGGTAGCCGGACGTGGCGGCGCTGAACACCACGGCGGTGTCGCTGCCGCGGAAGCCCGCCACCGGGTAGCCGGCGTCCTCGATCGCCCGGTGGGCGAGGACGAGGGCCATCCGGTGCTGCGGATCCATCAGTGCGGCCTCGCGCCGCGACAGCTTGAAGAAGGCGTGGTCGAAGGTGTGGATGTCCTCGACGTGTCCCATGGGCAGGCGTGGCACGGCCGGGTCCAGACCGGTGGCCTCGGCCCGCCGCACCGGCATCGGGCCGACGCCGTCCCGCCCCGCGGCGAGCCCTGCGCGGAACTCCTCCAGGGTCGACGCGCCGGGGACGTTCAGGCCGATGCCGACGACGGCGATGTCGTCGCCGTCGACGCCGGGGTGCGATCCGGACATGGTGGCTCCCCTCGTCATATCTCGAACAGGACCGGACCGTCGGACCGCGCCCCCGCAGCCGGTCCGTCGGTCCCCGGAGCGGGCTCCGGTCCGGCAGCGGGCGCTTCGGCACGGACGGTCTCCAGGGCCTTGGCCTGCGCCGCGACGGTCGGCAGGTCGAAGAGCCGGCCGACCCGCAGCGCCCCGGGCCAGTCACGCTCGATGCGCAGGTGCAGGTCGATGACGCGCCGGGAGTTCCCGCCGACGTCGAAGAACGTGTCGTCGAGGCCGAAGTCGTCGTGCTGGAGCACTGCCGCCCACAGTGCGCCTAGCGACTGCTGGAGCGGTGTCCACCGGCGCCGGCCCCGCGCGGCAGCCGGCGCGGCGGCGGGCAACTGGGCGCACAGCGCCGCCTCGTCGGTCTTCCCGGTACGCCCCAGCGGGAACGCGTCCACGACCACGAAGCGCTCCGGCACCGCCTGGGCGACGAGCTGCCGTGCGCAGTGCGCGAGCAACTCCCGTACGCCGGGCAGTGCCTCGGCCCCCGCGGCGGGCGTCCAGAAAGCGACGAGCGTCGTCTCGCCGTGCTCGTTGGGCACGGGGAGCACCGCCGCCTGACCCACGGCCGGATGGCTCTCGACCGCGGCTGTCACCGCCTGCCGTTCCAACCGCACACCCCTGATCTTCACCTGGCCGTCGGACCTGCCGTGGAACTCAAGCTCGCCGTGCTCGTTCGTCAGCGTCAGGTCACCGGTGCGGTACAGACGCGCCCCCGGCCGGTCGTCGAAGGGATCGGCGACGAAGCGCGTGGACGTCAGACCGGGGCGCGCCGCGTACCCGGCGGCGACCTGCCGGCCGCCGACGTACAGCTCGCCCAGGACGCCGGGAGCGACGGGGGAGAGCCGTCCGTCCAGCACGTACGCGGTGCACTCCCCGGTGGGCCGGCCGATGGGCACGGTCGGGGCGAGCGGCCCGCGCACGGGGTGGGCGACGCAGGTGATGGTCACCTCGGTGGGGCCGTACTCGTTCAGCACCTCGACGTCGGGCAGCAGGGCGCGGTGCCGCTCGACCACCGGGACCGGCAGTGCCTCGCCGGCGAGCACGACCAGCCGCAGGTGCGAGTCGAAGCCGGCCATCACCGGCAGCATGAGCCGGTAGAACGACGGGGTGGCCGCCAGGTGCGTCACGCGTCGGGTACCGACGAGCCGGGCCGTGGCCTCGGCGTCGGTGAGTTCTTCGTGGCCGGGGAGCACGGCCGTGCCGCCGGTCCACAGCGCCCACAGCGTCAGCAGCAGCGCGCCGTCCCAGGTGAGCCGCATCGCGGAGAACGACACCGGCCCGTCCGGGGGATACGGCGCGTCCGCCGGAGGTGGTGCGTCGTATCTGCGGCTGTCGAGCATGGTGATCAGGTTGTCCGCGGTGACGATCACTGCCTTGGGGCGGCCCGTCGTGCCGGAGGTGGTGATGACGTAGGCGGGGGCACTCCCCGGCATGTCGACCGCGTCGGCCGGTACCTGAGCCGGGACGACCGGGTCGTGCCCTTCGAGGACCGCGGGGACTGCCGTGCGCCCCTCGGCGACGAGGCGGCGCACCGCGTCCGCGGGGGTCGCGGGATCACCGGGGTCGAAGACGACGGCCCCGCAGTCCACGTCGTCGAGCAGGGCGTGCAGCATCGCCACCGGATGTGCGGGTTCCGCGACGCACCACGCCGCCCCGATCCGTGCCGCCGCGACCATCCCCACGACGGTCTCGACGCACTGCTGTCGGTACAACACGACGACCCGGCCCGGCCGCACCCCGGCCGCCGTCAGTCGAGCGGCCAGCGCGGCGCTCGCCCCGTCCAACTCCCGCCACGTCAGCGACTCCCCGCCGACCACGACGGCGGTGCGGTCGGGGATCCGCGCGGCATGCCGTACCACCGTCGAGTGCGGGCCGTGCCAGGTGTTCGCCCCGGACGCGCTGGAACCGCCGTTCACCGGTCGTCCCCGGCGACGATCGTGACGTGGCCGGTGTGGGAGGAGGCGGCGCCGTCGTGGACGAGGAGGGTGCTGTCCCCGGTCGACTCGGCGACCGCGAAACCGGCGAACCTCAAGGTCACCAACATCACCCGGTTGACCTCGGTCGGTACGAACTCGGCCAGCGGACGGTGCCCGGCTGCCCGGGCCCGCGCCACGACGTGCCCGATCAGCGCGGTGCCGACGCCCCGGGACATCACCCGGCACGACATCAGCAGCAGGAGCAGCACCGAGTCGTCGCCGCGCCGCTCCGACACCGCAAGGCCGATCGTTCCGTAGTCGCCGAAGCGGTCGCGGAGCGTGGCGACCAGCACCTCGTGCCGGTCGGACGCGCACATCGCCCGGAGCTGCGCCATGTCGTAGGTCTGACCGGTGGTGTTGAGCTGGTGGGTGCGCACCGTCAGCTCGTGGGCCCGCGCGAGGTCGTCCTCGGTGGCCCGCCGGACGGTCATCACCAGCTCCAGGGAGGCGAGGAAGTCGGCGTCGGTGCCCGTGAAGTACTCCTCCGCGTCGGTGCGTCGGCGCTCCGCGCGATACAACTCGCGCCGCCGGCGGGCCTCCTCGGTGACCACCGAGGGGGTGAACTCGGGCAGGCCGGGCAGCTCGGGGAGCCGCTCGACCGGATAGCACCGCACCTCCGGGAGGGCCGCGGACACCTCGGCCCGCTCGACGGGGTCGTTGTCGACGAACGCGACCGTGTCCAGTCCGATGTTGAGCGTCTCCGCGATCCTGCGCACCGCCCCGGACTTCGGCCCCCAGCCCACCTCGACCGCGCAGAACAGGTCCTCCACCCCGTGCTCGCGCAGGTTCCAGGAGGCGGGGCCGTACGCGCTGCGGCTGGCGACCGCGTGCAGGATGCCGCGCTCGTCGAGCGCCGTGAGCACCCCCAGCGCCTCCGACGTGGGGACCGCCTCGTCCTGCTCCAGCAGGACGCCCTTCCACAGGGTGTCGTCGAGGTCCCAGACCAGGCACTTCACCGTGGGTTGCGTCGTGTGCTCCGCCGTGGGCGTCAACGCGACACGCCCCCTTCCCGTTCGTCGAGGCGGCGCAGCAGCCAGGTGCTCCAGGCCGCCACCGGGCTGCTGTTCATCACGAGGGCGTGCTCGCCCGGCGCCTGGGTGGCCGCGGCGTCCGTCAGGTTGATCAGGACGTCCATCGAGCCGAGGTGGCCGTAGGCGGCGAGATTGCGCCGGCAGACGGGGTCGATCGCCACGTCCAGCGCCTCCTGCCAGAAGACGAACGCCCCGGTGGCGAGGTTCTGGGTCAGGTGCGTGCCGACCCGGCTGGCGGCGAGTCCGTTGCGGGCCAGCAGCTCCGCGTTGAGCGCCGCGAAGCGCTTGCGGCTCTCCACCGCGAGTCGGAAGGAGTACGTCGGTTCGTCCGCGCACTCCTCGACCCAGTCCCGCGACGGCAGGTCGCGGTAGTCGATGCGGAAGAGGTCGGCATAGCTGCCGTCGCTGCGCACGATCTGGTCGACCAGTTCGTGGGTGCCCTCGCCGTCCACCGTGAGCAGGACCGCCGCTGCGCCGTCGCCCAGCAGGGTCATCGGCGGGCGGTACCGGGCCGGAGTGGGAGTGCGGGCCGCGGCGACGACCAGGACGGTGCGACAGCGTGCGTCACCGCGCAGCAGCGCGGAGCCGAGCGCGAAGGCGGACGAGACCGAGACGCAGCCGAGGTCGCCGACGCCGGTCGTGAACGCGCGGTGCGCACCGAGCCGGTGTTGCAGCCTGGTCGCCTCCGAGGCCAGCAGGTACTCGGGCACCCGGCCCTGCACCAACAAGAGGGCGTCGACATCGCCGGCGCCGAGACCGGCGCGGATCAGCGCGGCGCGCGCCGCCCGCTCCGCGAGGTCGACCTCGGACGCCCCGCCGGCGTCCCGCACGGTGTCGACGCCGAGCGACAGGGCGTGCTCGCGGCGCACCGCGGGCAGGTCCGCCAGCTCGGGCAGTCCGGCGACGGCGAGCTGCCGCTCCGGAAACCACGTGGCCACCGGGCCGACGGTGATGCGCCGTTGCGCGGTCATCGCGCACCCCCTCGGGTCAGGCCCAGGAGATGGCTCCCGATCATCACTTCGGCGACCTCGTCCGCGCCCTCGATGATCTGCATGACCTTCGCGTCCCGGAAGAACCGCGCGACGGCGCTGCCCGGGGCGCAGCCGGCGGCGCCGAGCAACTGCACCGCGCCGGCGCTCACCGATGCGGCGGCCCTGGCGGCGGCGTACTTGGCGGTCACGGTGGCCGGGATCGACTCGGGGTCGCGTTCCTCACGCAGCGTCGCGGCGCGTACGCACAGCTCCTCGGCCGCCCGGACGCCGACCGCATGGCGGCCAAGGGCGGCCCGGACCACCTGGTGGTCGGCGAGGGAGGCGCCGCCCTGCGAACGGCCGCGGACGTGCGCCACGGCCTCGTCGAGGCAGGCGCGGGCCATGCCGACGCAGCCCCAGGCGACGGTGTAGCGACCGTGGTCGAGCGCCGTGCCGAGCACGTGCGAGAGGCCGAAGCCGGGCGGAGCGACCAACTGGCCGGCGGGCAGGGCGACCCCGTCGAAGGTGACGTGGGCGAGCCGCGCGCCGCGCAACCCGAGCTGGCCCGTCACCGGCTCGATCCTGACACCGGGCCGGTCGGTCTCCACGAGAGCGGCGACCAGCCCGCCGGGGGCCCGGCCGAGCACCAGGAGCACGTCGGCGACCGCGCCGAACGTCACCCACAGCTTGCGCCCGTAGACCCGGTGGTCACCGCCGCTGCCCGGCCGGAACTCGCAGGCGACGGCCGACAGGTCGGTACCGGCGCCGGACTCGGTGCAGGCCACCGCGGCGAGCTGCTCGCCGCGGACCAGCCGCGGCAGCCACTCGCTGCGCTGCTGGGCGGTGCCCCACCGGTCCAGGCCGGCCGTCACCATGCCCTGGACCGTCAACAGCGCGCGCAGCGACGAGCACGCCGCCCCCAACCGGGCCGTGACGTAGCCCAGTTCGTGGGAGTCCGCACCACCTCCGCCGACGTCGACGGACCGATCGAGTCCGAGCACGCCGTGGTGGGCGGCCAGCCGTATCGCCTCCGCGGGCAGACCGTGCTCGTCCCAGGCGTCCGCCTCGGCGAGTGCGGTCTTCACCAGCGGCTCGACGTCGATCACTGCGTCGCTCCTCCGCCCGCGCGCCCGCCCTGCTCACCGCGCTTGGCGGTCACGAAGCCTGCGACGCGGGCGGCGGTGCGGAAGTTGTCCAGGTCCAGATCCGCCACGTCGACGGTGATTCCGTAGGTCTGCTCCACGTGGGTCACGATCTGCAATGCCTGGAGGGAGGCCACGAGGCCGAGCGTGAAATAGTCGTCGTCGGGCCCGAGTTCGGTGTGGGTGAGGGTGCTGAAGTACTTCTGCAACTCGGCGACGAGTTCGTCGTCGCCGGGCCGGGGCGGTTGGGCGGTGTTCAGCAGCGGACGGCCGTCCTTGGTCGACATGTGTGGTGGACTCCGATCGGCAGTTGCTCAGCGCAAAGACAACGAAAGCCTGATATCGAGGGTGTGCTGTTCTCGGCACGCCAACGCGACGTTGCTCGTGCATTTCGCGCCCGTCGCGGTTCTTGAACCGGTGACCAGGGCCCCATCAGCGGTGGCGCACACGAAATCAACGCGTGGTTTCGCTCCTCCTCGTGGGTGAGATCGAAGACGAACGACGAGGGAGGAAAGGAGCGAGCGAGGGGCGGGGAAAACCGCCCATCAGTGCCGTGGGAGGGGTCGGACGCGCTGAAGGAACGGGCCATTCAGTCGGCACCCCGCGTATGCCCTGCCGATGCATGCCCTTTCGATTTCCCGTACGTCCACGGCCTGCGCTCTCACGGAATGGCTCCCCGGCTTTTCGTCTACGCACGTCTCGTGGAATTCTCACGCGCAGCACTCGACGATTCCAGACCCCCTTGAGTATCACGTGTTCCTTGGCTGGATACCTACGGTTCCCGCTAGGGGAAGTCGGTGCCCCCGTTCCGACGGTTGGCGCTCCCGGATTTCCTTGGTTGATGCACGATTCTCCTGGTGGGAGGGGTGGGGCGCCCTGTTGTGCCCGGAGCGGACGGTGCGGAAGGTGCACGGGGTGCGGGGGAGGGGCGTGGCGGGGAGACGACGGCGGAGGGCCCGGTGATCACGTCGTGACGACGTGTCCACCGGGCCCGGATCGAACCCGTCCGCACCCCCGCGACGGAGGAGCGGGTCACGCGGACGGCGTGCGCTCTCCCCGCGTGCCGGTCAGCAGCCAGCCGGTGCTGCGCAGGGGGAGTGCGCCGGAGTTCTCGTACGGGCGCAACTGCTCGGTGAGCACCTCGCGCACGCTCTCCCGGGTGCCGGGGCCGAGGTCCTCGAGCAGATGGCGTCCCGGGCCGGAGCAGAGGAGGAAGTCGGCCGCCTCCTCCGCGTCGCGACCCCAGACGCCGTGCGCTCGGACGTGTTCGGCGCGTACGTGCTGGAAGCCCGCCGAGGTCAGCACGGAGACCGCGGTGTCCCGGTCGGCGAGGGAGAACATGCCGGGGCCGCCGGGGGCGCCGAAGTCCCCGGTCGGCAGGAGGGCTCCGAGGGATCGCAGCGCCATGAGCCACTCGTTCCCGGCGGGCTCGGCGGCGGCGAGGAAGGCGATGCGGCCCCCGGGGCGCAGAGCGCTCGCGATGTTGCCGAACGCGGCGACCGGGTCGGCGAAGAACATGATGCCGAAACGGCTGATCGCGACGTCGAAGGCGTCGGCCTCCAGCGGGTGGACCTGGGCGTCGCCCTGGACGTACGAGGCATTGGTGATGCCGGCCTCGGCCGTGCGGGCCTGGGCCAGCTCCAGTACGGGGGCGGACAGATCGATCCCGAGGGCGCTGCCCCGGCCCGCCGCGGCGGCTGCCAGTCGGGTGGTGGCACCGCCGCCGCAGCCGACGTCCAGGACCCGGTCGCCGTCCTGGACGGCGGCGGCGTCGAACAGCGGCAGGTCGAAGTTGGCGTTGATGGCGTTCCAGCGGTCCTGGTGCTCGGCCCAATGCGTGCCTTCGTAGCCGTTCCACGCCTGTAACTGGGCGGTGTTGGCGACGTTCTGCATACGGGATACCTCCTTGGCGAGGTGGTTCGACGCCCTAGGATGGGCGTGTGCCCAAACAGTATGGGCACACGCCCATACTTGCAATGCCCCATCCCCGGGAGGGACTTGATGTCACCGCGAGGAATCGCGATCCCCGATCTGCGCGAACGGCTCTTCGGCGCGGCGGAACGCGTGATGACCAGGGACGGAACCCTCACCAGCCGGGCGATCACCGAAGAGGCGGGCTGCGCCAAGGGCGTGCTGCACACCCACTTCGCGGGGCTGGACGCCTTCGTCGCGGAACTCATCCTCGACCGCTTCGCGCGGATGGCCGAGCGGGCCGGTGAACTGCCCGCCCGCGTCGGCACCGGCGCGGTGGTGGACAACCTCGACGCCCTGGCCCGCGCGGTGCTGGCCCTGGACAGCGCGGTCGTCGCGTTCTCCCTCACCCGCCCCGGCGCGGCGCAGCAGGTGCGCGACGCCTGGGCGGCCGGCGGCCCCGGCTTCGGCACGGTCCAGCAGGCGCTCGACGGCTACCTGCGGGCGGAGCAGGAGCGGGGGCGCGTGGCGGAGGGTGCCGACACCCAGTCGATCGCGCTCGCCCTGGTCGGCACCTGGCACCACCTGCTGATGACCGGTGCGGGAGGGCCCGACCCCCGGGCGACGGTCGCCCGTGTCATCCGCGCCCTGGTCCCCGTCCCGGCCCCCTGACCCGCGGCGGGGCTCAGCCCCCGACGTACTGGGCCAGGTGCTCCCCGGTGAGGGTGGAGCGCGCGGCGACGAGTTCGGCCGGCGTGCCCTCGAAGACGACCCGGCCGCCGTCGTGGCCGGCGCCGGGACCGAGGTCGATGATCCAGTCCGCGTGCGCCATCACCGCCTGGTGGTGCTCGACCACGATCACGGACTTCCCGGAGTCGACGAGCCGGTCCAGCAGGTCGAGCAGCTGCTCGACGTCGGCCAGGTGCAGACCGGCGGTCGGCTCGTCGAGGACGTACACCCCGCCCTTCTCCGCCATGTGCGTGGCCAGCTTGAGCCGCTGCCGCTCGCCGCCCGACAGGGTGGTCAGCGGCTGGCCGAGGGTGACGTAGCCGAGCCCGACGTCCACGAGGCGGCCCAGGACGCGGTGGGCGGCCGGAGTGCGCGCCTCGCCGGCGCCGAAGAACTCCTCGGCCTCCGTCACCGACATCGCGAGCACCTCGCTGATGTCGCGCCCGCCGAGGTGGTGGTCGAGCACCGCGGCCTGGAACCTGCGGCCCCCGCACTCCTCGCAGGGGGTGCTGACGCCCGCCATCATCGCCAGGTCCGTGTAGATGACGCCGGCGCCCTTGCACTCGGGGCAGGCCCCTTCGGAATTGGCGCTGAACAGCGCCGGCTTCACGCCGTTGGCCTTGGCGAACGCCTTGCGGATCGGGTCGAGCAGACCCGTGTACGTCGCCGGGTTGCTCCGCCGCGAGCCGCGGATCGGGCTCTGGTCCACCGACACCACGCCCTCGGCCCCCGCCTGCTGCGCCAGCGAACCGTGCACCAGGGAGCTCTTGCCCGACCCGGCGACCCCGGTGACGACCGCGAGCACCCCGAGCGGGACGTCCACGTCGACGCCCTGGAGGTTGTGCTTGGTGGCGCCGCGGACCTGGATCGCACCGGTGGGCTCGCGCACGGTGCCCTTGACCGCCGCCCGGTCGTCGAAGTGCCGGCCGGTGACCGTGCCGCTGGCCCGCAGCCCCTCGACGGTGCCCTCGAAGCAGACGGAGCCGCCCTCGGTGCCGGCGCCGGGCCCGAGGTCGACGACGTGGTCGGCGATCGCGATGACCTCGGGCTTGTGCTCCACCACCAGCACCGTGTTGCCCTTGTCGCGCAGCCGCAGCAGCAGCCCGTTCATCCGCTGGATGTCGTGCGGGTGCAGCCCCGCGGTCGGCTCGTCGAAGACGTACGTGACGTCGGTGAGTGAGGAGCCCAGGTGGCGGATCATCTTCACGCGCTGCGCCTCGCCGCCCGACAGCGTCCCCGACGCCCGGTCGAGCGACAGATAGCCGAGGCCGATCTCCACGAACGAGTCGAGGGTGCCCTGGAGCGCGGTGAGCAGCGGCGCCACCGACGGCTCCCGCAGCCCGCGGACCCACTCCGCCAGATCGCTGATCTGCATCGCGCAGGCGTCGGCGATGTTGATCCGCTTGATCTTCGACGACCGGGCGCCCTCGTTCAGCCGGGTGCCGTCGCAGTCGGGACAGGTGGTGAAGGTGACCGCGCGCTCCACGAAGGCCCGGACGTGCGGCTGCATCGCCTCCTTGTCCTTGGCGAGGAAGGACTTCTGGATCTTGGGGATCAGCCCCTCGTAGGTGAGGTTGACGCCCTCGACCTTCACCTTGGTCGGCTCCCCGTACAGGAAGTCCCGCATCTCCTTCTCGGTGAAGTCGCGGATCGGCTTGTCCGGGTCGACGAAGCCCGACTCGGCGTAGGTCCGCACCGTCCACCAGCTGTCCGACTTCCAGCCGGGGATGGTGAACGCGCCGTCGGAGATGGACTTGGAGTCGTCGTAGAGCTGGCTGAGGTCGATGTCGGAGACCGCGCCCCGGCCCTCGCAGCGCACGCACATGCCGCCGGTGCGCGTGAAGGTCTGCTTGACCGCCTTCTTCGCGCCGGCGCCCCGCTCGACCGTGATGGCGCCGCTGGCCCGCACCGAGGCCACGTTGAAGGCGTACGCCGCGGGCGGGCCGACGTGCGGCTTCCCGAGCCGGCTGAAGAGGATCCGCAGCATCGCGTTGGCGTCGGTGACAGTGCCCACCGTGGAGCGCGGGTCGGCGCCCAGCCGCTGCTGGTCGACGATGATCGCGGTGGTCAGCCCTTCGAGCACGTCCACCTCGGGCCGCGCCAGCGTGGGCATGAAGCCCTGCACGAAGGCGCTGTACGTCTCGTTGATCAGCCGCTGCGACTCGGCGGCGACGGTGTCGAACACCAGGGAGCTCTTGCCCGAGCCGGAGACGCCGGTGAACACCGTCAGCCGACGCTTGGGTATCTCGACGCTGACGTCCTTGAGGTTGTTCTCGCGCGCCCCGTGCACGCGGATCACCTCGTGGCTGTCGGCGGCGGACGGCGCGGGCTGCTGCGCGGCGGTCCTCTTGGCCTTGCTCATCGTGTTCTCCATCCGTCGGGCGCTGCCGCCTCGGCGGCCTCCCTCGGCGTCGTCTGGTTCGATCCGGTCGACCTGCCGGCCCGGTCACCCACCTGCGCCGCCAGCGGCGGACAAGTATGGCAATTCGCGTCTTACCTGCCAAATCGGTGCAAGATCGGTTGGCGGGGGCGTCGGGTGCACCGTGTCAGGTCGCGGGATCACCCTAGGCGGACCGCGGTGACCTGCGCTTCTCAGATCCTGATCGATCCCGACGCCGGCCCCGGGGTGCTCCGGTGTGACGTGGTCTCCGGGCGCGGTGAGAGGCACTTTTCGTCGCGCAGGCGTTCGTTCGGCGGCTAGCAGCGCCAGCGGCGCCGGCAAACCCGACACGGCGGAAGTTCACTGCATCGAGGGAGGCGGATGCCGCCCAATGGAGCAATGGGCTCGGCAGCCCCTACGGTTCTCGTGGATCTGGGACGGAACGATCTCCCGGGTGCCTGTTCCCCGACCACCCCCCTTTCTCGTGCACCCCGTCGTTCCTTGGTCCCGTCCCGTTCGTTCCCTTTGTTCTGCCGTTCCTCATGTCACTGACTGACACGTGCATGCGTCGAACGCTGCCCTCGTGAAGGAGAGCCCTGCCCGATGACCGTGGACACCAGCCCGGAGCCCCTCCAGGCGCCGCAGCAGAGCAGCCTCAGCACCGCGGCTGCCCGCAACCTGGCCACCACCACCAAGTCCGCCCCGCAGATGCAGGAGATCACCTCCCGCTGGCTGCTCAAGATGCTGCCCTGGGTCGAGGTCTCCGGCGGCACGTACCGGGTGAACCGCCGGCTGACCTACACCGTCGGTGACGGTCGCATCGAGTTCGTCCAGGACGGCGCGGAGGTCCGGGTCATCCCCCGCGAGCTGGGGGAGCTGTCGCTGCTGCGCGGCTTCGACGACGTGGACGTGCTCACCGAGCTCGCCGGCCGGTGCGTCCAGCGCGACTTCGCCGCCGGCGAGGTGCTGGTGGAGCGCGGCACGCCCGCCGAGCAGATCCACCTGATCGCGCACGGCCGGATCGAGCAGGTCTCCGTCGGCCCGTACGGCGACGAGAGCGTCACCGGTTTGCTCGCCGACGGCGACCGGTTCGGCCAGGACGCCCTGCTGGACCAGGACGCCACCTGGGACCAGACCGCCGTCGCCAGGACCGCGGGCACCCTGCTCACCCTCTCCCGTACCGACTTCACCGCCGTGGTGGAACGTTCACCCGGTCTCCAGGCGCACCTCCAGGACTTCCGCACGCTCCCGCAGCAGCGGCAGAACCGCTTGGGCGAGGCGGAGATCGCGATGTCCGCCGGCCACACCGGCGAGGCCGAGCTGCCCGGCGCCTTCGTCGACTACGAGCTGAACCCCAGGGAGTACGAACTCTCCCTCGCGCAGACCGTGCTGCGGGTCCACACCCGCGTCGCGGACCTCTACAACAAGCCGATGAACCAGACCGAGCAGCAGCTGCGGCTCACCATCGAGGCCCTGCGCGAGCGGCAGGAGCACGAGCTGGTCAACAACCGCGAGTTCGGCCTGCTCCACAACGCCGCCTTCAACCAGCGGATCCAGACCCACTCGGGTCCGCCCACCCCGGACGACCTCGACGAGCTGCTGTGCCGCCGCCGCGGCGCCAAGTACTTCTTCGCCCACCCGCGGACGATCGCCGCCATCGGCCGCGAGTTCAACGCCCGCGGGCTGTACCCGAACCACGTCGACGTCGGCGGCCAGCAGGTCCCCGCCTGGCGCGGCGTACCGATCCTGCCGTGCAACAAGATCCCCATCACCAAGGAGAACACCAGCTCCATCCTGGTGATGCGCACCGGCGAGGACAACCAGGGCGTCATCGGCCTCAACCAGACCGGGCTGCCGGACGAGTACGAGCCGGGCGTCTCGGTGCGCTTCATGGGCATCGACGAGAAGGCGATCATCTCCTACCTGGTCACCACGTACTACTCCGCCGCCGTTCTCGTGCCCGACGCCCTCGGTGTGCTGGAGAACGTCCAGATCGCCCGCAACAGCTGAGCGGCGCGCGCGTGAGCACCGAACCCCTCAGGCGCGTCCTGGGCGGACCCACCGGCCTGGGCACGGCGAGCCTGTACCCGGGGCGGCGCGCGGAGCCGCCGTCGCCGGCAGGCTCGTCGGGGGCGGACGGACCGGGGCCGCCGCCGGCCGGCAGCCCCGTCCCGGGCCTCTACCACCACCCGGTGGAGTACGACCACGCCCGGGCCGAGGAGGTCGACCGCCGGATCGCGACGTGGGCGATCGACGAGGTCCGGCTGTATCCCCCCGAGTGGGAGGAGCAGTTCCGGGGGTTCGCCGTGGGGCGTTACATGGCCGCCTGCCATCCCGACGCCCCCACGGTCGACCACCTGATGGCCGCCGCGCGCCTCATGGTCGCCGAGAACGCGGTCGACGACTGCTACTGCGAGGACCACGGCGGCTCGCCCGTCGGCCTCGGCGGACGCCTGCTGCTGGCGCACACCGCGCTCGACCCGCTGCACACCACGGCGGAGTACGAGCCGGCCTGGGCCCGGTCGCTGGAGGAGGACGCGCCCCGGCGCGCGTACCGCTCGGCGATGGAGCACTTCCGCCAACTGGCCACGCCCTCCCAGGCCGACCGGTTCCGGCACGACATGGCCCGACTGCACCTGGGGTACCTCGCCGAGGCCGCCTGGGACCAGACGGAACACGTCCCCGAGGTGTGGGAGTACCTGGCGATGCGCCAGTTCAACAACTTCCGCCCCTGCCCCACCATCACCGACAGCGTCGGAGGCTACGAACTCCCGGCGGACCTGCACGCGCAGCCGGCGCTCCAGCGGGTCATCGCCCTCGCCTCCAACGCCACCACCATCGTCAACGACCTGTACTCCTACACCAAGGAACTCCGAAGCCCCGGCCGGCACCTGAACCTCACGGTGGTGATCGCCGAGCGGGAGCAGCGCACCGAACGCGAGGCGTACCTGAAGGCGGTCGAGGTCCACAACGACCTGATGCACGCCTTCGAGACGGAGGCCGCCGCCCTCGCCGTCGCCTGCCCCGTCCCGACCCTGGTCCGCTTCCTGCGCGGCGTGGCCACCTGGGTCGACGGCAACCACCACTGGCACCAGACCAACACCTACCGCTACAGCCTGCCCGACTTCTGGTAAGGAAGGACCCATCAGTGACCCTGCCCGACGTCACGACCGCCCGTGACACCCTCACCATCCCCGCCCCGGCGACGCCGTACCAGGGGGACATCGCCCGCTACTGGAACCACGAGGCCAGGCCCGTCAACCTGCGCCTGGGCGACGTCGACGGCCTGTACCACCACCACTACGGCATCGGCGACGTCGACCACGCGGCGCTCGGCGGCCCGGCCGACGCCGACCGCGAGCAGAAGCTCGTCGCCGAGCTGCACCGACTGGAGTCGGCGCAGGCCGAACTCCTCCTCGACCACCTCGGCCCCATCCAGCGGGAGGACGTCCTGGTGGACGCCGGCTGCGGTCGCGGCGGCACCATGGTGATGGCCCACCAGCGCTTCGGCTGCGAAGTCGACGGCGTCACCCTCTCGGTCAAGCAGGCCGACTTCGCCAACGGCCGCGCCGGCGAACTGGGCATCGACAAGTCCGTACGGGCCCGGGTCTGCAACATGCTCGACATGCCCTTCGACACCGGCCAGGTCGCCGCCTCGTGGAACAACGAGTCGAGCATGTACGTCGACCTGCACGACCTCTTCGCCGAGCACTCCCGCATCCTCGCCGTCGGCGGCCGGTACGTCACCATCACGGGCTGCTGGAACCCGGTGTACGGCCAGCCCTCGAAATGGGTCTCGCAGATCAACGCGCACTTCGAGTGCAACATCCACTCCCGTCGTGAGTACCTGCGCGCCATGGTGGACAACCGCCTCGTCCCCCAGACCATCATCGACCTGACGCCGGCGACCCTGCCGTACTGGGAGCTGCGCGCCACGTCCTCCCTGGTCACCGGGATCGAGGACGCCTTCATCAACTCGTACCGGGACGGCTCCTTCCAGTACCTGCTGATCGCGGCCGACCGCGTCTGACGCCCGCCGATCCGCACCCCGGCCCGCCCCCGCACCCCGCGGGCGCGGGCCGGGCGCGTGACCCGACCGACGTCCGGCCCGCCGTCGCTCGGGTCACGCTTGGAAGGCGTCTGCCCTGGTGGGAGCGGGGGATCCCGTACGCTTTGGCGAGTTCGGCACCATCGGGCGGACCGTGCCCGGGCGACGCGACGAGGGTGGGGGCCCGTGCACGACGACCGCAGGATCAACAGGGCGATCGACGTACTCGTCTCGCTGGCCGACCCCGACGACGCCGAGCGGGTGCGGGAACGCATCGGAGTCGAGCAGCAGAGCAGGGCCGTGCCGCCGGGCCGCTGGAGCGCCGTCCGGGAGATCGCCGTCGCGTCCCTGCCGGCCTCCGCGCCCCTGTGGATGCTGGAGCAGGACGACCCCCTGCTCAACGAACTGGTGCTGCTCGCCGGCGTGCTGCCCGGTGCGCTCCAGGTGGCGGTGATCGACGGCGAGTCCTTCGGGCCGGGCCGACACGGGCCGGTCCCGCGGACGACGGACGTGCTCAGCAGGGAGTACCCGCAGCGTCCCGACCCGATCCCGCGGGAGCGGTTGGTCCCCGAGCTGCGGGCCGTCACCACCATGGGCCGGGGACACCGGATCGCCCGTTGGATCCCGCGCGAGGACTGGCAGCGGGTCGTCGAGGCCGACGTGGAGCAGGCCCTGCCCGGGTACGCGCGGTGGGCGCTGGCCCTGCGGCCCGACTGCCCCGCGACCCTGCGGGAACGGTTCGCCAGCCATCCCCGGTACGCCCACCGGATGCGGACGGCCGGCATCATGGACGGCCCCGGCGTCCACGCGACCACGCACCGCCCGGCCCTGGCCGCCCTGTCCGCCCTGGACACCGGCCGCTGGGCGTTCCCCAGCCGGATGCCCGACGCCGAAGCGGCGCTCAGGCCGCTGGTGTTGGGCTCCCTCGGAGCGAACGTGGAGGCGTGGGCCGTACTGGCGCAACTGCTCCCGACGTTCACCGGGACCGTTCCGGAGCTCGTGGTGACGTCCGGCGCGATCGCCTGACGGACGGGAGCGGGGCGCGGGGCAGGGGCCGGGAAAGGGGCGGGGCGGCTGGAGTCGAACCAGCGTGTTCCGGTTCTGGAGACCGGTGCGACTGCCTCTGCGCTACGACCCCGCCTTGGTGGCGATCATAGGCCAACCGTCCGGAGAAACACCCGCGCCCGATGTCAGTGCGGGCTGATACCAAGGAACATGTACGAGGGGGGCTGGGGGCATGGGTGACGGGGAGGTCGGAGCACGGCCGCGCCATGTGGTCGACCTGGCCGACAGACGCGCGCTGGAGCGGTGGCGGCCCGCTGACGCCGCGGTGGCCGAGGAAGGGCGGCGGCTGAAGGAGGCCGCCCTGCTGGACTTCGGGCTCTCCGGCTCGGCGGTGGCCTCCTGGCTGTACGCCAAGTGCCACCACCAGATCGCGACCACGGCCGTCGACACGGCGGCGGTCGTGGCGAGCGGCGACGGCACCTGTCTCCTGCTGTACAACCCGGAGTTCTTCGTCTCCCTGGGGTTGGACGGCGTGAAGTTCGTGCTGTTCCACGAAGCCCGACACCTGATCCACCGTCATCTCTTCGTGGAACGGGAGTTGCAGGACGATCCGGTCTTCACCCTCGCCGCCGAGGTCTCGATCAATCACGTGGCGTCGGTGCGGCTCGACGTGCCGGGACTGCCCGTGTCGGCGAACGGCACGCCCGTCGGCATCGACCCCCGGGAGATCCACTCGGCCTACTGCACCGACCTGCGGACCCACGGCCTGGAGCCGGTGGACTACGCCTCCTTCACCGCCACCGACATGTCGGTGTACGGCGAGTTGAAACGCATGGCGCACCCTCCGGTGCCGGTGCCCCGCTGCATCCGGCTCACCCACTCCGGGATACCGACCGACCAGCAGACCGTCGACGCCACCGTGCACTCCGTCCTGCTCAACGTGCTCCTCGCGGCCCGGCGCGGCCACGCCGTCGCCGACGCCGAGATCGGCGAACTGATGGACCGCACCGTCGGCGCGTCGGAGCGCCTGACGCGGATGTGGGGCCGGCTCGGCGCCGGGCTGTTGCGCGGACACACCTCCCGTACGGGCCGGGTCGACTGGTGGCAGCGGTGGCTGGTGGACGTCGTCGCGTCCAGGCTCAGGGACGGCGAACGGCTGGTGTACCCGAAGAAGCGGGGCGCGCTGCTGGCCGCGCTGGGGCACGACCCCATGCTCTCGCGGCGCGGCCCGGTGCGGGACAAGGTGTTGGTCATCGCGTACGACACCTCGGGGTCGATGCCGGACCGGGTGGTCCACTGGCTGACCGAACTCGTCGGCGGCATCGACGGGGTCGAGGCGCACTGGCTGTCCTTCGACTCCGTGGTGCTGCCGTTCCGCCCCGGTGAGCGGGTGTACGGCGGCGGTGGCACCAGCTTCCAGGCGGTCGCCGACTACGTGGAGGGCCGGACCGCCGTCGACGGCCTGCCCTTCCACACCGCCCCGGACGCCGTGGTGGTGCTCACCGACGGGTACGCACCGCACATCACGCCCGCCGAGCCGGACAAGTGGATCTGGCTCATCACCGAGGGCGGCGACGACTGGCCCGACGCCCACACACCCCCGATGGCCTGCCATCGCGTCACCACAGGAACGACATGAGCAGGTCCACGGCACCGTCCTCCCGCGCCTCCGCGGCCGGCTCCGGATCCGGCACGGCCCCCTGGCGGCCCAACGCCACCTATCCGCAGCGGCCCGACGGCTGGACGGGGGTGTCACGACTGGAGTCCTTCATCGACGCGATGATCGACATGGGGCAGACCGGTCAGGTCTTCGGCGAACACGGCATCGGCAAGACCTCGACCTTCTTCTCCCACGTCGCCGAGGCGTACCCGGACGCCGAACTGGTCCTGGTGCCCGCCGCCAACCTCACCCCCGACGACCTGCTGGCCAACGCGCCCGTGCGGGACGCGGAGAGCGGGCGGCTGGTGCTGCGGCAGCTGGTGATGAAGCAGCTCGCGCCCGGACGGCCGTTCGTGCTGCTCATCGACGACTCGCTCCAGGCCGGGGAGTCGATCCAGTCGCAGCTGATGCAGATCGCCTGCAACTGGACGCTCGGCGGGTACGACCTGCGGGCGCTCGGCTGCATCGGCGTCTTCCTCACCGACAACGAGTCCCTGGCCGAGACCGCCGCCCGCCGTAGCGACCTCGCGATCCTGGACCGGATGGTCACCATCCGGATCACCGCCAACGACACCGCCTGGCGGCACAGACTGGCCGCCGCCTACCGACGCTGGGACCTCAGCGGAGTGTTCACGCTGTGGGCGTCCCTCAGCCCCCGGCTCCGCGAACTGCTCTCACCGCGCACGCTGGACCACGTCCTCGCCCAGGCACAGGAAGGCTTCCCGCTGAGCTGGGGCCTGCCCCTGGTCAACGGAGAGCGCCTGCGGCTCGTCGACGTCCGACCCGACGGCAGCCCGGGACCGAACCGCACCCGCGAGATCCTGGACCGGATCGCCCGGCTCCTGGACGTGCCGAACCCCGAGCGGATCAGCGACCCGGTGCGCCGGGTGGTGCGGGCCGCCCTGCGCAACCGGTGGACGGTGCTGCTCCAGGGCCCACCGGGGTGCGGCAAGACCGAACTGGTGCGCCAGACGCTCCGCGAAGGGCTCGGCGGACGGGAACCGCTGTACTACTCGCTCCCGGTGACCAACGTCGAGGACCTCTGCGCACCGATCCCGACGCCCGACGGCTCCCTGGACAACCTGCTCGCCGACGTCTTCACCGGACCGGAGCCGAAGGCGATCGTCTGGGACGAGTACAACCGCCCCAAGGACAAGGCGGCGTTCGCCAAGCTGATGGAGATCACCCAGGAGTGGTCGCTCGCCGGGCGGCCGATCGAGGGGCTGCGGGCCCAGGTCGCGGTGCAGAACCCGCCGTACCACCTGGGCCGCAAGCTTCTGGTCACCCGGAACAACATCGCCCAGGCGACCCGGTTCACCGCGTCCCTGACGGTCGAGCCGGGGGACGTCCCGGCCAACGAATGGCTGATCGACACCTACGGTCCGGTGGCCGAGACCGTGTTGGACTGGTGGAAGCACGACATCGACGAGGACGGACGCGGCTGGATCACCAAACGCACCATCGAGCGGCTGATCAAGCTCCACCAGCGCGGACTCCCGCTGGAGATGGGCACGGTCTACCTGGGCGACGGTGAGTACGCCCCGGTGCAGCTGACCAGCCTGATGGACCGGCTGAACAACCGGCCCGTGACGGGCCTGCGGGAACTGGCCCGCCAGGCGGACGCCTGGGAGACACGGCTGCGGCGCGCGGCGGAACGGTCCACCGAGGGCGGTGACGACAGCGACACGGTGCACCAGGTCATCGCCAACGCCGAGCTGTCACAGCTGAAGAAGCACCGCAAGACGGTGGTACGGCTGGTGGCCCTGTTGCCGCCGAAGCTGCGGTCGACCTATCTGGTCGGTGCCTCGGAGCAGCACCAGCGGTTCTGGATAGAGGTGTTCGCCGCGACCCCCAAGTCCTGACGGAGGGGGGCGGTCACCACGCGGCCTCCCGGTAGTCCTTGAGGAAGACGCCGGACACGGGGGCGCCCGCCTCGCCCCGCACGATCGGGTCGTACACGCGCGCCGCGCCGTCCACGACGTCCAACGGCGTGCGGAAGCCCTCGGCGGCCAGTCGGTCCTTCTTCGGCAGCGGGTTCTCGTCGGTGATCCAACCGGTGTCGACGCTGCACATGTGCACCCCGTGGGCCGCGAGTTCGGCCCCGCTGGTGCGGGTGAGCATGTTGAGGGCGGCCTTCGCCATGTTGGTGTGCGGATGGCCGGCCGTCTTGTGCCGCACGGCGAACCGGCCCTCCACCGCCGTGACGTTCACGACGTACCGGTCGGTCCGCGGCGAGGCCAACAGCAGCGGCAGCAGCCGGTCGACGAGGAGGGCCGGTGCGAGGGCGTTGACGAGCTGGGTCTCCAGGAGTTCGGCCGGATCCAGCTCGCCGATCCGAGCGGACCAGGAGTTGGCGGGTGCGCGGTCGGGCAGCAGCCCCGCCTCGTCGGCATCCGCCAGCACCAGGGCGAGCGCGCCCCCGGCGGCGCTCGCCGTCAGCGCCCGCCTCGGAGCGTAGCCGGGGGCCGCCCAGGCGGACGCCGGGAGCTCCGCGCCTTCGCCCGCGGCGAGCAGCGCGTACGACTCGGGCGGACGCCGCACCGTCTGCGCCGCGTTGTTCACCAGGATGTCCAGCGGCTCGCCCCCCTCGTGGAGCCGTTCGCAGACCCCGATGACCTGACGGGGGTCGCGCAGGTCGACCGCGATCACGGTCAGCCGGTCGAGCCATGCGCCGCTGCCGGCCACGGCCCGGAAGCGGCGCAGCGCGTCCTGCGGGAACCGGGACGTGACGAGGACCTCGGCGCCGTCCCGGAGCATCATCAGCGCCAACTGGAAGCCGATCTTCACCCGCCCGCCGGTGAGCAGCGCCCGACGACCGCTGAGATCGGTGGACAGACCGCGACGCGCGGTGTTGTCGGCGGCGCAGGCCGGGCAGAGCGCGTGGTAGAAGGCATCGGCCCGTCGATAGAACGACTTGCAGACGTAGCAGCGCCGGGGCCGGTGCAGGACGCCACCCGGCCCCTCCGCCGCGGGCACCAGCGGTGCGTCCTCCCGTCGGGCGACGGCCCCCGTCGCCGTCGCGGCCAGCACGGCGGCGTCGGCCTCGCTCCGACCTTCCCTGCGGGCCCTGCGGCGCCGGCCGCGCCCGTCGCGGGCGAAGGACTCCGCGACGTGCTCGGCCCGCAGCCGCACGGGGTGGTCCACGGGCAACGCCCGTAGCTTCGCGATCGTGCGGTGGAAGGCTTCGAGCTCGTCGGCGCCGGGCGGTACCGCGTGATCGTGATCGTGCTGCGTCATGTCCGCCCCGTTCCGCCGTCGTGCTCCGTGGCCCCGGCCGGATTCGAACCGGCGTGCCTCCCTTGGCAAGTGAGTGCGCCTGCCTCTGCGCTACGGGACCGGGCCGCCCGGACGGTCGGATTCGAACCGACGTGACTCGACTGGAGGGTC
Organism: Streptomyces sp. NPDC048057; assembly: GCF_040653095.1. Classification (NCBI taxonomy): domain Bacteria; kingdom Bacillati; phylum Actinomycetota; class Actinomycetes; order Kitasatosporales; family Streptomycetaceae; genus Streptomyces; species Streptomyces sp. NPDC048057. Next base: position 57,380 of record NZ_JBEZNF010000020.1, on the reverse strand, counting down.
GGCGCGCCTGCCTCTGCGCTACGTCCGGGCAGTGCCGGTGATCATACCTTCGGTGAGTCCGACGGTCATTTGGCCGAATCCCACGGCCGCGACCCCCGCCGATCCGACCGCGCGGTACGGCGCGCTTGGTCAATGTTGCCCCACATATGATCAGTACAGGTGCGGGTTAGTGTGCCCGTGTGAGTTCTCAAGTCGTCATTGGTTTCGGGCCCGCAGGGGCCGCCACCGCTCGGATGTTGGCCGAAAAGGGTCATTCGGTACGGGTCATCACCAGATCGGGCCGAAGCCCAGAACCGGGAATCGAGCACGTCAAAGCGGACGCCGCCGACAGTCGCAGCCTGATCGAGGCAGCGCGGGGCGCCACCGCGATCCACCACTGCGCCGCACCGCCGCTCCACCGCTGGGCGACCGCATGGGCGCCGCTCACCGCCGCCGCGTGCGCCGCCGCCGAAGAGACCGGCGCCGTCCTCGTCATGCTGGGGAACCTCTACGGGTACGGCCCGGTGGACGGACCCATGACCGAAGAGCTGCCGCTCGCGGCGACCACCACCAAGGGGCGCGTGCGCGCCGCGGCGTGGGAGCAGGCGCGGACCCTGCACGAGCAGGGGCGGATCAAGGCCGTCGAGGTCCGGGCCAGCGACTTCTTCGGACCCGGGGTGACCGACGGCGGTCATCTCGCCGGCCGCGTCCTGCCCGCGCTGCTGCGCGGCAAGCCGGTGTCCACCCTCGGCGACCCCGACGCCCCGCACAGCTGGACCTATCTGCCCGACGTCGCCTCGGCACTGGTCGAGGTCGCCGGCGAGGAACGCGCCTGGGGACGCGCATGGCACTGCCCGACGCAGCCCCCGCTGTCCGTCCGCCAGATGGTCGACCGGCTCGCGGCCGAAGCGGGCACCGGGCCGGTCGCCGTCCGCAGGGTCCCGTCGGCCGTCCTCGGCCTCGGCGCCCTCTTCGCACCGCTGCTGCGCGAACTGAAGGAGGTCCGCTACCAGTTCGACCGGCCCTTCGAAGTCGACTCCCGGGCGTACGAAGCGGAGTTCGCCGTGCGCGCCACCCCCGTCGACGAGCAGATCAAGGCGACCGTGGGCTGGTGGCGCGAGCGCGAGGGAGGCGCCCGATGAGCGCCGCGAACCACGCCGAGTCCCGGTCGGGACGCCCTGCCGCCGGCCACCGCGACCCCGACCACGACAACGCCGTCGCCGTGGTCGGCATGGCGTGCCGCTTCCCCGGAGCGCGCAACGTCAACGAGTACTGGCGGCTGCTGACGGACCCGCAGGCACAGTTCTCCGCGGTACCGCCGTCGCGCTGGCGCACCGAGTCCTTCCTCAGCGACGACTTCCGCGACACCTCGGCGACGTACACCGACACCATGGCGCTCCTGCCGGACGTGGGCCACTTCGACGCCGCGCACTACGGCATACCGCCGCGCCGGGCCAAGGCCATGGACCCCCAGCACCGACTGCTGATCGACCTGGCGCGCGAGGCGGTCCAGGACGCCGGGTGGGAGGTAGACGGCTTCGACCGCGAGGAGACCTCGGTCATCACCGCGCTCACCGAGAGCGGCTACCGCGAGCTGAGCACCATGCAGATCCGCATGCGCCAGCTGACCGGCGGCGAGTTCGGAGCCCGTGCCAGGGACCCGCACTGGCGCGAGACGGTCCGCGGCGTCGACGGGCTGCACGGCTCGTCGGTCGCCGGCCTCCTGCTGAACATGGGCCCCAACACCGTCAGTTCCGTCTTCGACCTGCACGGCGAGAGCTACGCGCTGGACGCGGCGTGCTCCGGCGGACTGATGGCGGTGGCCAACGCCGTGCACGCGCTGCGCGCCGGCCGCACCCGCATCGCCCTCGCCGGCGGCGCCCAGCTCATCCTCGCCCCCGACCTGCTGGTGGGCCTGTGCCGCATCGGTGCCATCTCCCGCAGCGGCCGGTGCCTGCCGTTCGGTGCCGAGGCAGACGGCTTCGTCCTCGGCGAGGGCGCCGGCGTGCTGGTGCTGCGCCCGCTGAGCGACGCACTGGCCGCCGGCGACCGCGTCTACGCGGTGATCCGCGGGGTGGGCACCGCCAACGACGGAACCGTCCAGGGCGGCATGCACCCCCAGGCGGCGGGCCAACTGCGCGCACTGCGCCGGGCCTACCGGGACGCCGGCATCCCGCCCGACACCGTGGGCTATCTGGAGGCCCACGGCACCGGGACCACGGTCGGCGACCCCGTCGAACTCGGCGTCCTCGGCGAACTGCGCGGCGACCAGGCCGCGCCCGCCTTCCTCGGCGCCGTGAAGGCCGTCGTCGGACACTCCCTGAACTCCGCCGGGATAGCCGGTCTCATCAAGTCCGTCCTCGCCGTGCAGCGCGGCGTCATACCGCCGCAACCCGACTTCGACCTCGCGGACGGCGGCGCCGCGCTCGACGCGGCACGGCTGACCGTCGCGACGAAGCCCACGCCCTGGCCGGGGGACGCCCAGCCGCGCCGCGCCGGCGTGAGCGCCTTCGGCTTCGGCGGCACCGGCGTCCACATGGTGGTGGAGCAGGGCCCCGCCACGCCGACCCGGCCCGCTCCGGCCGAAGGGCCCCACCTACTGGTCCTCAGCGCCCGCGACCGGGCCGGACTCGCCCGCTACGCCCGGGAGATGGCGCACACCATCGCCACCGACCACCCGTCGCTCGACCGCGTGGCGGGCACCCTGGCGAACCGGGCCCCCTTCGCGGAACGCCTCGCGGTGGTCGCGCAGGACACGGACGACGCCATCGCCAAGCTGACCGCGGCAGCCGCGGCCGTCACCGCCGGCCGTGACGGCGACATCGGCCCGGGGCAGTCGGTCGGCACCGTGTCCCCGGGCACCTCGCCGCCCGACGTCGCCGTACCGCAGCCGGGCTCGCTGCCCGCACAGGACCGTACGGACGCACTGGCCCGGCTCGCCGAACGCGCCACCACCGGCGCCGGACTGCGCCCGCTCACCCAGCGCACCCCTCCGTACACCCTGCCGCCGAGCCCGCTCGCCCCGCGCCACCACTGGGTCGTGGACGAGTCCAGACGCGAGGTCGACGGGGACGACGTCCCACCGGGGGAGCCGTACGGGGCCGCGCCCGCGCCCACGCCGACCGGGCGCGAACAACCGTCCCCCGCACCCCTTGCGGCCCCGCCGCGGGTCGCGTCCATCGTCTTCGAAGAGGTGTCGCGCACCGGCGTCTTCCCCCGCTCCGACCTGGGCGAAGGGATGGACCTCGGCACCGACCTCGGTTTCGACTCGCTGATGCTCCAGGAGCTGGAGACCAACATCGGCAAGCGCGTACCGGGCTTCCAGAGCGAGGGGCTGTACGCCCCCGGCCTCACCGTGGCCGGGCTGATCGGCCTGGTCGCCCCGGGGCAGGCGCTGGAGACGGCGGACGACGGTCCACCCCCGGCCGTACCGCAGGAACCGGCCCCGCACGAGCCCGGGGCGCAGTGGCGCGCCGAGACCGCGAACGTGGACGACTTCCCGGAGGTGGGGCTGTTCGAGCAGCGCCTCAGCTCGATCGTCGACAGCGGCGCCGACTTCCCGTACTTCCGGGTCCACGAGGGCACCATCCGCTCCACCACGGTGATCGCCGGCCGCCCCTATCTGTCCTTCGGCAGCTACAACTACCTGGGGCTCTCCGGCCATCCGAAGGTCAACGACGCCGTGCACGAGGCGATCGACCGCTACGGCAGCTCCGTCTCCGCCAGTCGGGTGCTCTCCGGGGAGCGCGACCTCACCGTCCGTCTGGAGCGGGCGCTCACCGACTTCCTCGGCGTCGGGGACTGCCTGACGCTGGTGAGCGGCCACGCCACCAACGTCACCGCGATAGGGCACCTCGTCGGGGACGGCGACCTCGTGGTCCACGACGCGCTCGCGCACGACAGCATCCTCCAGGGCTGCGCCCTGTCCGGCGCCGCCCGCCGCCCCTTCGCCCACAACGACGTGGACCAGCTCGAACACGTGCTGCGACGCAACCGCTCCCGCTTCCGACGGGTGCTGATCGCCGTCGAGGGCGCGTACAGCATGGACGGCGACCTGGTCGACCTGCCGGCCGTCATCGAGCTGAAGAAGCGTTTCGGCGCACTGTTGATGGTCGACGAGGCGCACAGCATCGGCACCGTGGGGCACCAGGGCCGGGGCGTCGGAGAGTTCTTCGGCGTCGACCGCGACGACGTGGACCTGTGGATGGGCACCCTCTCCAAGGCGTTCGCGAGCTGCGGCGGCTACCTCGGCGGCTCCGCACGCATGGTGCGCTGGCTGCGGCACACGCTGCCCGGCTTCGTCTACAGCGTCGGACTGACCCCGGCGAACGCGGCTGCGGCGCTGGCCGCCACGGAGCTGATCCTCGCCGAGCCGCAGCGCCTCGCCGCGCTGCGCCGCAACGCCGAACTCTTCCTCGGTTCGGCCACCGCGGCCGGCATCGCCACCGGCTCCAGCGCCCACACCCCGATCGTGCCGTGCATCCTCGGGGACTCGGAGCGCACCCTGCGCGTCGCGGACCGGCTGTACGAACGGGGCGTCATCGCCGACCCGATCTTCCACCCCGCGGTGGAGGAGGGGCTGTCGCGGCTGCGCTTCTTCGTCACCAGCGAGCACCGGGAGGACGACGTGCGACGGGCGGTCTCGGTCCTCGCCGAGGAAGTGGCGGCGACGGCGACCGACCGATGAACCCGCGCCCCCGTTGCCACCCGTCCGCACCGACACCGCCCCGGCTCAGATCAGGGTGCGTTCTATCCGGCTGAGCATGGCGCTCCGCCCGGGGTCACGGCCCTTCCTGGTCGCCGTGGACTCGGGCGCGCCGTGCAACTGCTCGGTGCCGCCCAGCCGTTGGGCGAGCAGATAGGCGATGATCTCCGCCTCCTGCTCCTGGACGTTGTCGTAGCTGGCACGCAGGAGCATGTCGCGCACGATCTGGGGGTCCAGGTTGGGGAAGAGGAGGCGGGCGGCGTCCTCGTCCAGTCCGCCGGCCCCGCGGTGGCAGCAGATGATGTGTCCCAGCTCGTGCAAGATGATGTGCTCCTGATGCGCGCTGGTGGTGTTGGCGTCGTAGAAGATGAGGTCCTCGTCGCGGGCGGCGACCCACATCCCGCACGGATGCGTCGAGGGCATCGGCATCGGAACGAGGGTGATCGGCCGGCTGCGCACCTCGCCGAGGTGGCGGCAGAGCTCGGCCACGTCGGAGACTTCCGGCAGGTCGAGTGCGGCGATCCGCTGCGCACCGGCCTTGCGGAGCTTCTTGAGCTGGCTGCGGCGCGCCCGGTCCTGCTCGGACGGCCGGTCCTTCTTGGCGCCCCTCAACGCGCTCACTCCGGGGCGTCCGGGGCGTCCGGCGCGGAGGAGTCGGTGACGGGCGGCAGGCCCTGCAACTGTCGGTACTGGTCCATGATGGCGGTGATGGCCTGGAGGTTCTCCTTCTTCATCCCGGCCGCACGCATCGCCACTGCCCGGACGCCGGACTGCCGCAGCGCCTCGATGGCGGCGAGTTCGCCGAGCACCGACTCGGCGACCTTCTCGTCGAAGAAGTAGGCCACCGAGACGCCGAAGAAGCGCGCCAGGGCGGCCAGCAGGTCGGGTGAGGGATTGGCCCGCTTCCCCGTCCGCAACTGCGACAGATACACGCCCCCGACCTTCAGGTCGGGGTTCGCCCGCTTCAGCTCCTCGGCCACCTCGGCATTGGTCCAGTGCTTGCCCTTGGGGCGGACCGTCTTGAACAGGTCGTCGAGGCGCACGGCGAGCAGGGGCCGTTCGTCAGTCGCGGTCATGGTGAATCGTCCTCCCGTCACCTCCTCGGCATAGCCCTTGGCTATATAGCAGTGTCACAGATTAGCGGTCAGTTGACAATCGGACGGGATTCCGCCAACGTTGGAACCCGCCGATAGCTGACAGCTAACTTGGATCACGGGGGTGCCCGGTTGGTTCGCTCAGCGGCGTCGGACCGGTCCGACCCTCGGGGGATGGGTCGGGTCGGTCCGGGCGGAAGCCATCCGTCCGGCGCAGTGCAGCACTACGGGGGAGACACGGGGGAGGCCCGCCCGGTTTGACGGGGGATGCAAACCGGGCGGGAGCTCTCAACCTGCCCTGCCGAGCTTACTGTAGGCCGATGCGACCTGGGTGAGCCAGGCCACCTCCGCGGAGAAATTGTCCGGGTCGCGGTCGTCGAAGTCGCCGGCGTCCTTGTTGTCGTGCGGCATCGTGCCCGCCCGCTTGGCGTCCAGCGCCCGTCTGAGCTGCGCCGCTTCGGTGAACGCCTGTCGCGACTCCTCGCTCGCGCCCTCCGCGGGAGCACCGGCGCCCCGGTCCGTGCGGTCGATGTAGGGACGCAGATCCCGCCAGCCGTCCCGTATCTCCACCACCCGACGGTGCAACCGGTAGTCGAGGTCCGACACCGAAGCCGACACCGACGCACCCGGCGGCTCCAACGCGATGTCCGGCGAGGACTCGTACAGGTCCCGCCAGAGCGGATACAGGGCCCGGTACGAACGGTAGGTGCGCACCCACTCCAGCAGCCGGGTGGCCGACGGCCCCCACGAGGAGTTCGTCAGACTCAGCGACAGCACGGCGATGCCCGTCGCGCTGAAGACGTTCGAGGCGAGCGCCCAGGCGCCGATGTCGACCCCGGCCGCCGCCGTGAGGATGTTGACCGTCCGCGCCGTGCAGTACAGGAACAGGACCACGGCGGCCACCGAGAGCAGCCGCAGGGCCTGCCGCAGCGAGGCGTTGTCGGTCATCCGCGCGTAGGGACCGCACTGGCGGAAGATCGTGACGCACGGCACCGCCTGGGAGACGATGAACGCCAGCAGATAGACCAGGACCAGCGGTTGGCCGCTGCCGGTGTCGAAGTCGGACGAGGGCCGACCGGGGCCGTCGGCGAGGAAGAAGAGCGCCGTCAGCACCGCGTTCAGGGTGATCCCGGTGATCACCCAGTAGCGCGACTTCCGTCGGGCGTCCTCGTCGGCCGCCGCCCAGCGCAGCAGGATGATCTGCGCGCTGACGCAGAAGGCCACGGCGGACAGGTGCATGCCGAGGATCGCGAGGTTGCCGACGCCCAGGAAGCTGTCGCCGCCCATGGCGACCGCGCCCATCGTGAAGGTGAGGCACTGGAGCACCAGGGTGGTGATCAGTGCGCGGTACGCGCTGTCCTGCCAGCTTCGCCGGGCCTGGGTCAGCCGGTAGACGAGCGCGGCGTACGAAGAGAGTGCTGCAATGACGAAGCACAGGGTTCTGATGGTGTTCACTGCCTGATTTCCTACCGGTGCCGCTGGTGCGGCGCGTGATTCAGTCGGTCCGCTCGCCCAGGGGCACTTCGAGGCCGATGCCCTCGGCGGCCACCGCGATGGCGTGGTCGAAGTACGCGACCTCGTCGCTGACGCTGTCGTGGGTGCGGCTGAAGACCTGGAACACCAACAGCCCGACGAGGCTGCTCCACAGGGCGATGCCGCGTTCGAGGAGGTCCGAGTACGGGGCCGGCGGGGCGCCGCCGAACAGCGCCTCGGCCGCGGGCAGCAGCAGCGGCGGACCCGGCAGGGTGCGGCGCGGCGGGGTCAGTTCCCCCGCCTGAAGCGCGGACAGCACGATGCCGGCCAGGACGGCGGGGGTGCGCGACGCGGGCGGCACCGTGTCCTGGGGCGCGTGGTAGCCGGGCACGGGGGAGCCGTACACCAGGGCGAACTCACCGGGGTTGGCGAAGGACCAGGCGCGCAGCGCGCGCGTGGCCGCCAGCAGCCGCGCCCCCGCGGACGCACCGGCTTCCTTGGCGGCCCCGTCCGCCCGCTCCATCTCGGCGGCGGACGCGTTGTACGCGTCGATGAGGAGCGCGGTCAGCAGGGCGTCCCGGTCCGGGAAGACGCCCGTCACGTCGGCGACGGACAGGCCCCCGTCGTCCGCCACGGCTTCCGGCGTCAGCGCTGCGGCACCCACCAGCGCCAACTGGCGCCGTGCGGCCTCCTTGACCCGTGCCGCCGGCGTCACTGCGTCATCGTTCGAACTCATTGCGGAAACGTCCATGCGGGAACCGTACCGGGCGGCCGGCCCGGCCGTGCGGCCAGCGGTTGGAGAGGGCGCCCCGCCCTCGTTCCGCGCCCCGCGCCCCGCCCGGGGGACGGCTCGCGCCCGCCGTCCGGAGGTTTTGCCGAACGGTCGACCAAGGCCCGGCGCGACTCGGGTAGCTTCCCTGGCATCCACCGAACGTGCCGCGGGCGCCTGCTGTCGAGCAGTGCCCCTGAGAGGTAGGTCATGGGCCCGATCAACGTCTTCGATGCGGCTTCCGCACTGCCGGACGCCTGGAGTTCGCACCTGCTGGGGCAGGTGGGCACGGCCAGCGTCAAGGTCCTGCGGATGGACGACAAACCGGTGGAGGCCGAGTCCCACGGCGCTGCGGAGATGCTGTTCGTCCTCGTCGGCAAGTTGGAACTGGACGTGGACGACGCCGCGGTGACCGTCGGCCCCGGCGGCGTGTACTGGATCCCGGCCGGCACGCGGCACGCCGTCCGCCCCGGGAGTTGGGGCACCCTGGTGATCGTCGAAGTGCCCGAGTCGTAGGGCGCACGGAGCGAGCCGACGCAACAGGCTCCCGAAGGAAGGGAAGGTGGCGGACATGGTTGCCGTGCGCGGAGGGAACGTGGACGTCCACACGCCGGACGGCCCCGCGGACGCATATCTGGCACACCCCGAAGACGACGGACCGCACCCCGCGGTCCTGGTGTTCTCGGACGCCTTCGGGCTGCGGGAGCACGTACGGAAGATGGCGGACCGGCTGGCGTCGGGCGGCTTCACGGTCCTGGTGCCGAACCACTTCCACCGGCAGGGGCCGGCCCCCGTGGTCGCGCTGCCGGAGTTCATCGACGCGCCCCGGCGCCAGGAACTCCTCGGCCAGCTCCTTCCGTTGATCCAGTCGCTCGGGCCGCAGGCGGCGATGCGGGACGCCGGCGCGTACCTGGACTGGCTGCGCGACTCCCCGCTGACCGCGGCCGGACCGGTCGGCCTCGTCGGCTACTGCCTGGGCGCCAACCTCGCGCTGCGCACCGCCGGGACCTTCCCCGAGCGCGTCGCCGCCGTCGCGGGCTTCCACGGTTCGAACCTGGCCACCGAGGACGCGCAGAGCCCCCACCTGCTCGCGGGACGCATCCGGGCCGAGGCGCTCTTCGGCCACGCCGACCAGGACCGCGCCATGCCGCCGGAGCAGATCGACCGGCTGGAACGGGCGCTGGAGTCGGCGGGCGTACGCCACCGGACGACCGTCTACCCCGGCGCGCAGCACGGCTTCACCCAGGCCGACACCGACGCCTACGACCTCGGCTCCGACGAACGCCACTGGTCGGAGCTGGCGGACCTGCTCGACCGTATGCTGAAGCAGCGGAGCTGACGGCCGGGCGCGGGCAGCGGGGGCTCACGGCCCCCACTGGTCGAAGGCGAGCTTGGTCACCAGCAGGAGCACGACCGTCAGCAGCACCCCGCGGACGAACCCGGTCCCCTTCCGCAGCGCCATCCGTGCGCCGATCGTCGCCCCCAGCAGGTTGAACACGGCGAGGACGGCCGCCAGTTGCCAGATCACCGCGCCCTGGGCGGCGAACATGACCAGGGCGCCCGCGTTGGTGCACACGTTGACCACCTTCGCGGTGGCCGATGCCGCCACGAGGTCGAGGTGGAGCACGGCGGTGAGGGCCAGCACCAGGAAGGTGCCTGTACCGGGCCCGAACAGCCCGTCGTAGAAGCCGATCCCGCCGCCGACGACCACGATCGCGGTCACCTTCCGCGCCCGGGTCACGGCCCGTCGCTGCTCCTCGGGGAGCGTGCCGAACCCGGGGCGCAGCAGGACGAACGCGGCGACCCCCAGCAGCACCACCATGATCACGGGCCGCAGCACCGCACTGCTGATGCCGGCCGCGAAGAACGCCCCGCCCATCGACCCGGCGAGCGCCGCCAGGCCGATCCGCGCGGCCGTGCGGACGTCGATCGTCGCCTTGCGCAGATACGTGACGGCGGCGCCCGTCGTCCCCACGATCGCCACCGCCTTGTTCGTCCCGAGGGCGTGCGCGGCGGGGGACTGCGGCAGGCCGAGGAGGAGCGCGGGGAGCAGCAGCAGTCCGCCGCCGCCCACCACCGCGTCGATCCATCCGGCCGCCGCGGCGGCGACGGCGAGCAGCACCAGTGTGGTCAGAGATATGTCAGGCACGGCGTGACCTTAGGAAGGAGACCGGTGCGCCGTCCAACGATCACCGTCCGGACCGCGGGGCAGGCACGGTGGCACCCCCAGCGCCACCTGTTGTCGCTGCCCCGCCGTGGCCGGCTCGCTCCGGTCGCCGGACGTGGCGCCGCAGGGAACAATGGTGGAAGTTCGGGCACTACGTGCATATCGACGCGGCGAGTGCCGGGTGTGCGGTGGTGCACCGCTCCGGTGCGCGCCGGAGGGATGATCGACGTGACGACTTCGCCCTTCGGGTCCGGCGACCCGTTCTCCGACCTGTTCAACCGCTTCTTCGGCATGAGCCCGGCCGCGTCGCCGCCGGCGGTGCAGCGCGTGCCCATCGGCCGGCTGCTCAGCGACTCCGCGCACGAGTTGTTGGCGGCGGCGGGCGCCCGGGCGGCCGAGGACGGGTCCGACCTGGACACCGGACACCTGCTGTGGGCGGCGACGCAGGTGCCGGCCGGACGGCAGGTGCTCCAGCAGGCGGGTGTGGACCCGGACCGGTTGGCCGAGGACGTCGGCCGGACGTTGCCCACCGGCACCGGGGACGCGGAGCCCTCCCTCACCCCCGCGGCGAAGCGCGCCCTGCTCGCCGCGCACGCCCGCTCCCAGGCGACCGGCGCGTCCTACATCGGCCCGGAGCACGTCATCGCCGCCCTCGCGGACGACCCGCACTCCGGCCTGGCCGGCGCCCTGCGCTCGGAAGGCGTGGCGTCGGGCACCCTGGCGGGCGCCGCCCAGCAGGGCGGGGCGGAGCCGTCCGGCGGCGGGGACACCCCCACCCTCGACCAGTACGGCCGGGACCTCACCGAAGAGGCGCGCGGCGGCCGGCTGGACCCGGTGGTCGGACGCGCGGAGGAGATCGAGCAGACCGTGGAGGTGCTGTCGCGGCGCACCAAGAACAACCCCGTCCTCATCGGCGACCCCGGCGTCGGCAAGACCGCGATCGTCGAAGGGCTCGCCCAACGGATCGTCGCCGACGAGGTGCCGAAGGCGTTGCGCAACCGCCGCGTCGTCGCCCTCGACCTGCCGGGCCTGGTCGCCGGCTCGAAGTACCGCGGGGAGTTCGAGGAACGCCTGAAGAAGGTCATCGACGAGGTCACCGCGGCCAGGAAGTCCGTCGTCCTCTTCATCGACGAACTCCACACCGTCGTCGGGGCCGGCAGCGGCGGCGAGGGCGCCATGGACGCGGGGAACATCCTCAAGCCCGCGCTCGCCCGCGGAGACCTCAGCGTCGTCGGAGCCACCACGATCGACGAGTACCGCAAGCACATCGAGAAGGACGCCGCGCTGGAGCGCCGGTTCCAGCCGGTGATGGTGCCCGAGCCCACCGTGGACGAGACCGTCGAGATCCTGCGCGGGCTGCGCGACTCCTACGAGGCCCACCACCAGGTGCGCTTCACCGACGAGGCGCTGGACGCCTCCGCGGCCCTGTCGGACCGCTACCTCAGCGACCGCTTCCTCCCCGACAAGGCGATCGACCTGATGGACCAGGCAGGCGCGCGCGTGGGACTGCGCTCGGTCGGCGGGTCCTCGGACCTCAGCGACCTGGAGGACCGGCTCACCAAGCTGCGGCGGGAGAAGGACGAGGCGGTCAGCTCCGAGGACTACCAACGCGCCGGGGAACTCAAGGGACGCATGCGGGAGGTCGAACAGGAACTCGCCCAACTCGGCGAGGAACGCGAACAGACCGCGAGCGTGACCGCGGACGACATCGCCGAAGTCCTCTCCGCGCGCACCGGCATCCCCGTCTCCCAGCTCACCGAGACCGAGCGGGAACGGCTGCTCAAGCTGGAGGAAGCCCTGCACGAACGGGTCATCGGGCAGGACGAGGCCGTCACCGCCGTCTCCCAGGCGGTGCGCCGCGGCCGGGCCGGCATGGGCGACCCGGACCGCCCCACCGGCAGCTTCCTCTTCCTCGGCCCCACCGGAGTCGGCAAGACGGAACTCGCGAAGGCCCTCGCCGAGCTGCTGTTCGGCGACCCGGACCGCATGGTGCGGTTCGACATGAGCGAGTTCCAGGAGCGGCACACGGTCTCCCGGCTCGTCGGCTCCCCGCCCGGGTACGTGGGGTACGAGGAGGCCGGCCAGCTCACCGAGGCGGTGCGCCGCAAGCCGTACGGCGTCGTCCTCTTCGACGAGGTCGAGAAGGCGCACCCGGACGTCTTCAACCTGCTGCTTCAGGTGCTGGACGACGGGCGGCTGACCGACGCCCAGGGGCGCACGGTCGACTTCCGCCACACCGTCGTCATCATGACCAGCAACATCGGGTCGAAGACGATCCTGGACCACCACGGAGCGGTCGACGAGATCCGCGACGAGCTGATGGCCGAGCTGCGGGCGCACTTCCGGCCCGAGTTCCTGAACCGGGTGGACGAGGTCATCGTCTTCCACGCCCTGACGCGGGCGGACCTGGTGCGCATCGTCGACCTGCTGCTGGAGGGCACCCGGCGCCGGCTGCACGCCCAACACGTCGACCTCGACGTCACCGAGACCGCGAAGGAACTCCTCGCGGGCCGCGGCTACCAGCCCGAGTTCGGCGCCCGGCCGCTGCGTCGGACCATCCAGTCGGAGCTGGACAACCGGCTGTCGACGATGCTGCTCGACGGGACGCTGAACCCGGGCGACACGGTCCTCGTCGACGCACAGGACGGCGAGTTGACGCTCTTGCTGAAGGAGAAGGACGAGCCAGGACGCGCGGAAGCCGACACGCCCTAGGGGGTACGGGCGCGGGGCGCGAGGACCGCGGTCAGCAGCGCGGGCACCAGGATCAGCACGAACGTGGTCCCGTACGCGACCAGGGGCTGCGACGCCACGCTCTGGGCCAGGGTGAACGCGGCGGACGCGAGGCCCAACACCGCGATCTGCCCCAGGTTCTGGGTCGTCTGGAGCGCGCTGCTGGCGTACCCCTGACGGTCGGGCGGGCTGTGGTTGAGCGCCAGCAGGGTCACCGAAGGCGCGAGCATCCCCATGCCCGCGGCGGCGACCACCAGCGAGACCGCGGCGGCCTGCGCCGGGACGAAGCGGAACGTGCTCGCGACGGCGAGGCCGATGGCGGCGGCGAACACCAGCGCGCCGACGGCGACCGTGCGGTGGCGGGGCCAGCGCACCAGCAGATGCCCCTGGATCCACGAGCCGCCGGCCCAGGCGAAGGCGGCGCCGGTGAACGCGAGGCCCGTCTGGACCGCCGGGATGCGCCGCTCGGAGTCGAGCAGCAGCGGCACGTACGCCTCCAGCGTGAAGTACGCCCCCGACGGCAGACCGCGCAGCAGCATCGTGGCGGGCAACCCGCGCGCGGCGCGCCAGGTGCCGGGCGGCAGCAGCCGGGGCGCGAACACGACGAGCAGCACGACGCCGCTCACCGTGCACGCCAGATGGAGCGCGTTCCACCCGGACACGCCGTACTGTCCGAGCGCCGCGCCCAGGCTCACCGCGACCGCGACCAGCAGCGCGGGGCGCGGAGCGTCGTCCTTCGACGCGGCAGGGGGTGCGGCCGGGGCTGCGCGCCGGCGCAGCACGACGGCGACGGCGAGCGCGGGGAGCACGTTCAGCGCGGCGAGCCCGAAGAACACCGCCCGCCACGTCCACTCCGCGGCCACCAGGCCCGCCACCGGCGGCCCGATCAGCGAGGGGACGATCCAACAGGTGGTCATCAGCGCGAGGGCGCGCGGTCGCAGGTGGTCCGGGAAGGACTGGGCGATGGCGGTGTTGATGGACACCATCACCATGCCGGCGGTCAGCCCTTCCAGGAAGCGGCCGGCCGCCAGCTGCCACACGGAGGTGCTGGTGGCGGAGACCAGCAGCGTCCCCACCGCGAGCGCCACCCCGGCGGCGAGGGGCCGCTGGGCCCCGGCGCGGTCCGCCCAGTTCCCGCCCACCACCCCGCCGAGCAGACTGGCGGCGACGAAGCACCCGGCGACGAGGGGATAGAGCGACACCCCGTCGAGGTCGCGGGCGGCGACGGGCAGCGTGGGCAGCACGGCGAGGGCGGCGAAGCCGATCAGGAACTCCACCACGGCGAAGGTCAGCGTGGTGGAGGCGTACCGCCGCGAGAACAGCCCTTCTGCTGTCGCCGCGCCGTCGTCTTCCTTGGTCAGGGCCGGTCCGGCCATGGGTCTCCAGTCGCCGCGGTGGGTGTGGGGCGGTCCGCGGGTGAATGGTGGGGGAGCATGGCGGACGGCGACTGCGTAAGTTACGGCGCGGTCCGGTTCATGTGCCAATGATTTTTTCGCCCGCGACACGTCGAACGGCGCTGCGTCCCTTCGGTGTGCTTCGCCTCGGCGTCACCTGGACACACGCGCCGTTTCCCTGCGGAGCGTTGGTCCCTGCGGCCCGGTGGTGTGCTGGTCGCGCAGTTCCCCGCGCCCCTGACATTCCCGCCGTAGCGCTCACGGGAGCGTTGGTCTGTGCGGGCCGTCCGTGGCTGGTCGCGCAGTCCCCCCCCGTGCCCCCGACGATCCCGCCGTGCGGGTGGGACCACCCGCCGGTGGTTGAGCGACGAGGGCCAGCACATCAGGGGCGCGGGGAACTGCGCGGGTAGCCCATCACCGGGCCGCACAGGCCAACGCACCCCGCAGGGGCGGCGCGGTCGGCTTGCGGACGGAAGGTGACCGCAACGCCCCATAGCTTGGGCGCATGGACAGCACAACCTTCCGCATCGACGTTTCCCAGAGCCACCTCGACGACCTCGCCACCCGCCTCGCCGCCACCCGTTGGCCCGACGAACTGCCGGGAGTCGGGTGGAGCCGGGGGGTGCCCGTCGGGTATCTGAGGGAGCTCGCCGAGTACTGGCGAACCCGGTACGACTGGCGTGCCCAGGAAGCCGCGCTCAATGCGTACCCGCAGTACCGCACCAGCATCGACGGGCAGAACATCCACTACCTGCACGTCCGCTCGCCGGAGGCGGACGCCACCCCGCTGTTGCTGCTGCACGGCTGGCCGGGGAGCGTCGTGGACTTCCTGGACGTCATCGGGGCGCTGTCCGACCCCCGCGCCCACGGCGGCGACCCGGCCGACGCCTTCCACCTGGTGATCCCCTCGCTGCCCGGGTTCGGCTTCTCCACCCCGCTGGCCGGGCCGGGCATGGGCGCCGCCGGCACGGCCGGGCTCATGGTCCGGCTGATGACGGAGCTGGGATACGAGCGTTACGGCGTGCACGGGTACGACACGGGCTCGTGGGTCGCGCCCGAGGTCGGCAAGCAGGCGCCGGAGCGGGTCAGCGGCGTGCACGTCAACGGGATGATCACCTTCCCCGCGGGCGTCGACGGCGAGACGGACGGGCTCACGGAGGTGGAGCAGCAGCGCTGGCAGGCGATGCAGGACTTCAACGACGGCTACCTCCAGTGCAACGGAAAGCGCCCCCAGACCGTGGCGTACGCGCTCACGGACTCACCCGTCGGACAACTCGCCTGGATGGTCGAGAAGTTCAAGGAGCTGACGCATCCGGAGGACGGACTGCCGGAGGACAGCATCGACCGGGACCGCGTCCTGACGCAGGTTTCGCTCTACTGGTTCACCGGCACCGCGGGCTCCGCCGCCCAGATCTATTACGAGGAGATGTCGGCGAACTCCTGGGGTGAGGAGGCCGACGCCGGCGCGGGCTCGTCGGAGTCCGAAGTCGCCGCGTGGGGCGCGGGGCCCGGCACGGTGCCCACCGCCGTACTGGTCTCCGCCCACGACGTCACCGTGCGCCGCTGGGCCGAGCGCGACCACCACGTGGTGCGCTGGACCGAGTTGGAGCGCGGCGGTCACTTCCTGTCCCTGGAGGAGCCCGGGCTGCTCGCCGACGACCTCCGCGCCTTCTTCCGCACGGTGCGCTGAGCCGCCGCGGCGACGTTCAAGGCCCGCCGTCCGGAACGTTCCCGGGCGGCGGGCCTCTCCCGTTCCCCGCGCTGAACTCCCCTCCATCCTCCACCCGTCGGACGCGCAGTCCGCCCCCCGCACCGCCCCGCTTTCTTCGCGCAGCGAGAAGAACCCCTTATCGAGGGCCCGTGGCTCCCCGCCTGTTACCTACGTAACTTCATTGGTGGTAACGGAGACACGAAAGGACCCAGCAGATGAGTGCACTGCTTGTCCGAGGCGGGTACCTGTACCCGGCGGACGTCGGGGCGCACGTCGTACCCGACGGATCCGTACTGATCGAAGGCGGTCGCATCACCGCCGCCGGGCCGACGGCACAGGTCGAGGCCGCGCTGACGCCCGAGCACCGGGCCGGGCTGCGCGTCCTCGACGCCCGGGGCAAGCTGGTGCTGCCCGGCCTGGTGAACCCGCACTGGCACGACATGTTCGCCACCCGCTTCGTGTTCAAGGGCGCGCAGCGCCCGCCCCACGACCGGGACGACAAACCCGCCTTCATGGCCCTGGGCGGTGACATCCAACAGATCTCCACCCTCTTCGACTCCTTCTACGACCAGATCGAACTGCTCACCGCCGAGGAGGCGGTGGCGATCGCCCGCTACTCGATGTGGACGCAACTGCGCTCCGGCGTCACCACCCTCGGGGACGTCGGATCCTTCAACCGCCCCGAGGCGCTGGCGACCGCCGCCCGCGAACTGGGCATGCGCTGTTCGGTGAGCACCTGGGCCAGCGACGCGGTCTGTGCGCCCGGCGACACCCGCTTCCGCCGCACCCGGGACGCCGACACCGTACTGACGCGCATCGAAGCACTGCTGCGCGCCTGCGAGCGCGACACCAGCGGACTGGTGCGCGCCCGACCGACGTCCGTCTACGGCGTCAACATGACCGACGAACTCGGCGCCGGCTTCGCGGAACTCGTCCGGCGCTACGACGTGCCGTTCGCCACCCACGTGGGCGCGCTGCGCAACGAGGTCGAGGTGATGGCCGCGTACTACGGCACGACACCCGTGCGCCGGTTCGCCGAACTCGGCCTGCTCACGGACCGCTTCACGGCCGTGCACTGCGCCTTCGCCGACCACGAGGAGCGCGCCCTGCTCGTCGACGCCCGCTCCCACATCAACTTCTCCCCGGCCAAGTACGGCCCCGCCGGCGAGTCGACGCTCACCGAGACCCGGGCCATGCCCGAGTTCCGCCGCGCCGGACTCGACGTCTCCCTGTCCACCGACGGCGCGCCCATGCCCGTCGGCGGGATGGCGGAGGCGATGCGTGCGGTGTGGCAGACCTTCAACGAGATGTACGCCGACCCCACCGAAGTCCTCCCGACGGACGCCCTCGCCATGGCCACGCGGCTGCCCGCCAAGGGGCTCGGCTGGTCCGGCGAGATCGGCAGCATCGAACCCGGCAAACAGGCCGACCTGGTCCTGGTGCCGGCCGACGACTGGCGCTACCTGCTCAACACGCGCCCCCTGGAGGGCTTCCTCGCCCTCGGCGGCTCCATGGACGTCGACACGGTCGTGGTCGCCGGCCGGACCGTCGTCCGGGACGGGCGCTGCACCCGCTTCGACGAAGAACGACTCGAAGCGGACTACCTCCGGGCGATCGGATCCTTCTCGGTGCGCTGCCTGGGAGTCGACCCCGACCTCGTCGCCGAGCGCACCCGGCGGCGGTACACGAAGGAGAGGGACGACTGATGCGGTACACGACAGCGCTCGTCACCGGAGCGGCGGGCGGCATAGGCGCGGCGGTGGTACGCCAACTGGTCAGCGAGGGCGCGGCGGTGGCCGCGGTCGACGCCGACCGCGAGAACCTGCAGTCGCTCGTCAAGGAACTCACCGCCGAGGGCCACCGGGTCCACGGCTACCCGGCGAGCGTGGCCGCCAGCACCGAGGTGGACGCCGCCGTCGAGCGCGCGGAACGCGAACTCGGCCCGATCGACAGCCTGGTGAACGCCGCCGGAGTGCTGCGCACCGGGCAGGCGGCCCAGCTCAGCGACGACGACTGGAACCTCACCTTCGCCGTCAACGTCACCGGCGTCTTCAACGTCAGCCGGGCGGTGGCGCGGCGGATGATCCCCCGCGGCCGGGGCGCCGTCGTCACCGTCGCCTCCAACGCGGCCGTCACCCCCCGCTGGAACATGGCGGCTTACGCGGCCTCCAAGGCGGCGGCGACCAGCTTCACCAAGAACCTGGGCCTGGAGCTGGCCCGGCACGGCATCCGCTGCAACGTGGTCGCGCCCGGCTCCACCGACACCCCGATGCTGACCTCCCTGTGGAACGGCGACGACGCCCGTCGGGTGTCGATCGAGGGCGACGGCCCGACCTTCCGCGCGGGCATCCCGCTCGGCCGGCTCGCGAGCCCCGAGGACATCGCGAACGCGGTGGTCTTCCTGCTCTCCGACCGAGCCGCGCACATCACCCTGCACGCCCTCACCGTCGACGGCGGCGCGGGCCTCGGCCACTAAGCACCACCGGCCCCGGACCCCGCGCAGCCCGAGCCCAGCCCCAGACAACGGAGCACCGATGGCGATCCCGACGATCGAGCCGTACCCCATGCCGGCCGAAGACGAACTCCCCGCGAACGTGGCGCCCTGGACGATCGACCCCGAACGCGCCGTACTGCTCGTCCACGACGTCCAGCACTACTTCCTCCAGCCCTTCTCCGCCGACCGCGCCCCCCTCGCCGATCTGCTGACGAACGTGCGCCACCTGCGCGAGCGGTTCGCCGCGCTGGGCGCACCGGTCGTCTACACCGCCCAGCCCGGCGGGATGAACGACGAACAGCGCGGCTTGCTCAAGGACTTCTGGGGCACGGGCATGAGCGCCGACCCCCGCCACCGCGCCATCCCCGACGCCCTCGCGCCCGCCGCCGACGACGTGGTGTTCACCAAGTGGCGCCCGAGCGCCTTCTGCCGCACCGGGCTGCTCGACCTGCTCGCCGCCCGGGGCCGCGACCAGTTGGTGATCTGCGGGGTGTACGCGCACGTCGGCATCCTGATGACCGCCCACGAGGGCTTCTCGAACGACATCGAGACCTTCGTGGTGGCGGACGCGGTCGCCGACTTCACCCCCGAGTACCACCGGATGGCGCTCGACTACGTGGCGTCCCGCTGTTCGGTCACCCTCTCCACCGCCGCCGCGCTGACCATGCTGGACGGAGGAACGCGATGAGTCCCGTACCGCCCTTCACGACCTTCCCCCCGACGACCCGACCGGCCGCACCGGACACCACGACCCGCACCACCAGCCGCACTCCGGGCCGCGGGCGCCGCCGTACGGCGCCACGGGCCGCCCGCGGCCCTTCGGACACCACCCGCACCGGCCCCGACCTGCTGGACCTGGTCCTCGGCCCCGACACCCCGCCGTTCGCCCTGCTGCACCGACCCGGCGCCACCGGCCCCGGCCATCTGGACCTGATCGTCGGGGAGACGGCGGCGGTGGAGCGGATCGCGGACATCCCGCTGCCGTCCGACGGGGGCCGAGGCCGCCACGAGGTGCTGGCCCTGCTGCCGTACCGACAGATCGGCGAGCGCGGCTTCGCCTTCCCCGACGACGGCGCACCCCTGGTGACCATGGCCGTCACCGCGCAGACCGTGCTGCCCGTCGCGGACGTCGCCGCCCGGCTGCCCGACGTGCCGATCCGGTTCGCGGGTGCCGAGTTCGACGCCGACGACGCGTACGCCGCCACCGTGCGCCGCATCCTCGACGACGAGATCGGCCGCGGCACCGGCGCCAACTTCGTCATCAAACGGGCCTTCTCCGCGGAGCTGACCGACTACTCGCCGCAGACCGCGCTGTCGTTCTACCGACGGCTGCTGGGCCGTGACCCCGGCTCGCACTGGACCTTCGTCATCCACACGGGGGAGCGCACCTTCATCGGCGCCTCGCCCGAACGCCACATCACCCTGGACGCCGGCACCGTGGTGATGAACCCGATCAGCGGCACCTACCGCTATCCGGACACCGGCCCCGACCTCGCCGAGGTCCTCACCTTCCTCGCCGACACCAAAGAGACCAACGAGCTGTACATGGTGGTCGACGAGGAGCTGAAGATGATGGCCCGGATCTGCGACGCGGGCGGACGCGTGGTGGGGCCCGCGCTCAAGCAGATGGCGCGGCTGGCCCACACCGAGTACCTGATCGAGGGGCGCAGCACCCTCGACGTGCGGGACATCCTGCGCGAGACCATGTTCGCGCCCACCGTCACCGGCGGCCCCCTGGAGAGCGCCTGTCGGGTCATCAGCCGGTACGAGCCCGAGGGCCGCGGCTACTACGCCGGGGTGGTCGCCCTGATCGGCCGGGACGCGACGGGCCAGCGCTCCCTGGACTCGTCCATCCTGATCCGCACCGCGGAGATCGACGCCGCGGGCCGGCTGCGGATCGCGGTGGGCGCCACGCTCGTACGGGACTCGGACCCCTTCTCGGAGGCCGCGGAGACCCGGGCCAAGGCCGCCGGGCTGCTGGAGGCGCTGCGCGGACCGGCCGGCGCCGGCACCGCCGCCGCCCCGGTGGAGGACCTGCGCGCCCACCCCGAGGTGTGCCGCGCCCTGGCCGAGCGCAACCGTCCGCTCGCCGACTTCTGGTTCGCCCGGCCCGAGCGGCGCAGCCGCCGCGCACCGGAGCTCGTCGGCCGCACCGTCCTGGTCATCGACGCCGAGGACACCTTCACCGCGATGACCGCGCTCATCCTCGACGCCCTGGGGTGCGAGGTGACGGTGGTGCGCTACGACGACGAGCGCCTGGAGCGGGGCGAGCACGCGCTCGACGCGTACGACGCAGTGGTCCTCGGCCCCGGGCCCGGGGACCCGACGGACGGCGAGGACCCCAAGATGGCCCGGCTGCGGGAGTTGGCCGGCCGGCTGCTCGCCGGCGCCACCCCCTTCCTCGCCATCTGCCTGGGGCACCAGGCGCTCAGCACGGTCCTCGGCCTCGAACTGGCCCGCAAGGACGTCCCCAACCAGGGGGTGCAGCGGAAGATCGACGTCTTCGGGCGCACCGAACTCGTCGGCTTCTACAACACCTACACCGCCGTCGCGCCCGGCGACCGCTTCGCGTGCCCCGTGCGGGGCGGCACGGTCGAGGTGTTCCGGGCCGCCTCCGGCCCGGAGGTGGACGCGCTGCGCGGCCCCGGCTTCGCCTCCGTGCAGTTCCACCCCGAGTCGGTCCTCACCCGCAACGGCACGGAGCTGATCGGGGACGTCCTCGTCGGTCTGCTGGGACCGGGCCCGGGAGGTGAGGGCTGATCAGCCGATCGGGCGGGTCGGGGCCTTGCGGACGCGCCCCCGGGACGGTCCGGGGTGATCGAGGTGAGAAGCAGTCCTCATCACGGCCGCGTGGTGCCCCCGCCCCGACCTGCCTACGGTGAAACCGGTACCCGAACGGAGAGCTGGCGGCTTGATGATGGAAGAGACCCGTGTGTTCACCACGGTCGAGGATTTCACCGAGTGGATGGAGAAGCACCACCGGAGCGCGGAGGAGGTCTGGGTCGCCCTGCCCAAGAAGGGCACCCCGGTCACTTCGATCAACCGGACCGAGGCCCTGGACGTGGCGCTGTGCTACGGCTGGATCGACGGCAAGGCGGCGTCGGCGAACACCCCCGACGGCTGGTGGGCCCAGCGCTTCACCCCCCGAAGGCCCCGCAGCCCCTGGTCCAAGATCAATTGCGCGAAGGTCACGGAGCTGATCGACGCGGGACGCATGCGTCCCGCCGGCCTCGAACAGATCGAGCGCGCCAAGGAGGACGGCCGCTGGGCCGCCGCGTACGACCCGCCGAGCACCGCCGAGGTCCCCGACGACCTGCGGCAGGCGCTCGACGCCGTGCCCGCGGCGGCGACCGCCTTCGCCGCCCTCAGCAAGAGCAACAGCTATCTGATCCTGCTCAACGTCCAGAAGGCGAAGCGGCCCGAGACGCGGCAGCGCAGGATCGCGCAGTACGTGGAACGGCTGGCCGCCGGGGAGCCTCCCCACGGCGGCCGGAAGAAGACCTGACCCCCTCCGGGCGCGCACCCCCCGGCGGCGGACGACTCGACCGAGGAGAACCCATGCGGCCCGCACTGCCACAGATAGGCGACTGGAACGGCATCGAGGAACTGCGCGAACTCCAGCGCGCACGGCTTCCGCAGGTGCTGTCCTGGGCGGCGCGCACCCCGTTCTACCGGGCCCGGCACGGCTTTGGCGCAGCCCCCGGCGCCGGAGCCGCGGCCGGGCCGGGCGGCGCGGCGGTCTCGGGCCTTCCGGCGGACGCCGACGCCTTCGCGGCCCTGCCGCCGACCACCAAGCAGGACCTGCGGGACCAGTACCCCTTCGGACTGCTCGCGGTCGAGCGCAGCGAACTGGCCACCTACCACGAGTCCAGCGGCACCGCCGGCCAGGCCACCCCCTCGTACTACACCGAGGACGACTGGGTCGACCTGGCCGAGCGCTACGCCCGCAAGTGGGTCGGCATCACCGCCGACGACACCCTCTTCGTACGGACCCCCTACGCCCTGATGATCACCGGTCATCTGGCGCAGGCCGCGGCCCGGATGCGCGGGGCGCTGGTCGTCCCGGGCGACTACCGTTCGCTCGCCATGCCGTACGTGCGGGTGATCCGGGCCCTGCACGACCTCGGCGTCACCCTCACCTGGTCGATCCCCACGGAACCGCTGATGTGGGCCGCCGCGGCGCGGGCGGCGGGCCTTGTGCCCCAGAAGGACTTCCCCGACCTGCGGGCCGTCTTCGTCGGCGGCGAACCCCTCACCCCCGCCCGCCGTCGGCGCATCGGGGAGCTGTGGGGCGTGCCCGTCGTCGAGGAGTACGGCTCCACGGAGACCGGCAGCCTGGCGGGGGAGTGCCCCGAGGGCCGGCTGCACCTGTGGGCGGACCGGGTGCTGTTCGAGGTGTACTCCCCGCGGACCGGGCGCTTCAGCGCCGAGGGCAGCGGCCAGCTGGTGGTGACCCCGCTGTACCGCGAGGCCATGCCGCTGCTGCGGTACAACCTGGAGGACGAGGTCGAGGTCTCCCACGACCCCTGCGGCTGCGGCTGGCACCTGCCCACCGTCCGGGTCCTGGGGCGGTCCGCCTTCGGACACCCGGTCGCCGGCCGCAACGTGACCCAGCACCAGCTGGAGGAACTCGTCTTCGACCTCCCGCTCGCGTACGAGGTGCTGTTCTGGCGCGCCCGGGCCGAACCGGACGTGCTGCGGCTGCACTTCGAGGTGCCCGACGAGCACCGGGACGCCGCCGTGCGCGAGCTGACCGCGGCCGTCGACCGCGCCTTGGGCGTCCCCTGCGAGATCACCGCGCTCGCGCCCGGGGCGCTGGTGCCGTACGAGGTCCTCGCGCAGGGCCGGGACGTGGTCAAGCCGCGCAGCCTGCTGGGCCCCGACGAGGACTGGAGCCAGGCCCTGCACTACCGCTGAGCCGCCCCGCAGCGATCAGCGCCGTACCCCGACACTCGCCACACCGGGCAGCCGCACCACGCCCGTGGGACGGAGGAAGAGCATGTCGCACACCACCACCGGCCGGCCCGCGACGGCCACCGCACCGCCCGAGGGCGTGCGTCCGCCCGTGGACCGCGAGCAGATCACCCGACTGGTCTGCGGACACATGGAGACCCGGGCGATCGGGGCCATGGCCTCCCTCGGCATCGCCGACCGACTCGGGGACGAGCCGCGGCCGGCCGGGGAGTTGGCGCACGAACTCTCCTGTGACCCCGACGCGCTGCACCGACTGCTCCGGGCCCTCACCGCACTGGGCCTGGTCACCGAGGTCCGGCCGGCGCACTTCGCCCTCAGCGAGCAGGGCGCCCTGCTGCGCACCGACCGACCGGACTCGCTGCACTCCTTCGTGCGCATGTGCACCGACCCGGCGATGCTCGACGGCTGGCGCGGCCTGGAAGGGGCCGTCCGGAGCGGACGCCCGGCCTTCGACGACGTCTTCGGCACGGACTTCTTCACCCACCTCGCCCGCGAACCGGAACTCAACGACCTCTTCAACGCGGCCATGCGGCAGAACACCGGAGTGGCCGCACGGATCCTGCCCACGGCGTACGACTTCGGGCGCTTCAGCACGCTCGCGGACGTCGGCGGGGGCGACGGCACCCTGCTGACCTCCGTCCTGCTCGCCCATCCGGGCCTACGGGGCCTGCTGTACGACACCGCGGAGGGCCTGGCGCAAGCCGGCGCGACCTTCGCCGCGGCCGGGGTCGCCGACCGCTGCACGACGGCCACCGGCGACTTCTTCGCCGCGGTGCCCGAGGGCGCGGATGCCTATCTGCTCAAGAGCGTGCTGCACGACTGGGACGACGTGCGCTCCGAACGGATCCTTCGGCACTGCCGGGACGCGGTGCCCCCGCACGGCCGACTGCTGATCGTGGAACCCGTACTGCCCGACGTGGTCGACGCGTCCGCGTCGCCGCTGCCGCACCTCAGCGATCTGAACATGCTCGTCAACCTCGGCGGGCGGGAACGGACCCGGGCCGACTTCGTGGCGCTGTGCGCCCGCACCGGGTTCGAACTCGCCGACGTCACACCGCTGGCACCGGCCCGCTACTCCCTCGTCGAAGCCGTGCCCGTCTGACCCCCCTGCCCCCTGGCGGTGCCACACCGCCGCCCTCCCCCCAAGCCGGCCCCCGGGACCCCCCGGGGGCCGGCTGCGTTCGTCGTGCGGTCCGCCACGGGCTTCTTCGAGTGACAACCAAGCCTTATCGCGGGCTCATTGCCGCGGCCCGGTTACCAACTTAACTTTTTGACTGGTAACCACAGCGCGGTCGCGCAACGGAGTGCTCGGAGGGGACAACGTGACGACCAGGGTTTATCCCGCCTACATCGGCGGTCGTGATGTAACCAGCGAAAGCGGACACCGGGTGCACACGGTGACGACGCGCGCCATCATCGAGGACACCTTCCCGAGCCTGCGGCTCAAGCGCGACCTCGACCTCGGCAAGGCGGACGCGAGCGCCGCGGGCGACGTCGTCGCCGGCGCCTGCGAACTCGCCGACGACGCCATGGTCCAGCAGTCCCTCGAAGCCGCCGCAGCCGCCGCCCCCGTCTGGGCGCGCGTCCCGCTCGCCGAGCGACTGGAGATCGGCCGGCAGATCGCCCGCCGCCTGCTCGCCCACCGCGAGCCGCTGGTGGACCTCCTGGTCGCCGAGGGCCAGCCCCGCTCCGTCGCCGAAGGAATGATCACCGGGCTCCCGGAGACCGGCTGGAGCGCCGAGACCCTCCAGTGGTGCGCCGAGCAGATGGCGATCTCGCGCCACGACGGCGTACGGGAGATGACGCTGCGCCGGGTGCCCGACGGCGTCGTCTGCCTCAACCCGCCGCAGAACGCGGCCACCGTCAACGCCCTCAACGGCCTCACCGCGCTGCTGTCAGGCAACACCCTCGTCGTGCGCGCCCCCCGCGGCGTACCCCTCAGCTGCATGTACGCCATGCGCGAGGTCGTGGCGCCCGTCCTGGAGGACGCCGGGGCACCCGCCGGCACCCTCAACGCCCTGTGCGGAGCGCCGATGCTGGACGCCTGGCTCGCCAGCGAACACGTCAACGACGTCATCTACTTCGGCGGCAGCTCGATGGGCCTGCGCTTCGAGCAGGACTGCGTCGCGGCCCGCAAGAAGCCGATCCTGGAGCTCGCCGGCAACGATGCCTGCGTGGTGTGGCGGGACGCCGACCTCGACGACGCCGTGCAGAGCCTGACCCAGTTCTTCATGAACTCCGGTCAGATCTGCAACGTGCCGAACCAGGTCATCGCCCACCCGGCGATCGCCGACGAACTCATCGAACGCCTCGTCGCCGCGATGAGCGGGATCCGCCCCGGCTTCCCCGACGAGCCCGGCGTCGTCCTCACCCCCGTCCTCGGTGCCGACTGGTTCTACGGATGCCTGGCGGAGGCGTTGGCCCGCGGCGCCCGGCTGGTGCACGGCGGTCGCCGCCTGGAGGTCGACGGACGCCCCAGCGACACCGGGTTCTTCCTGGAGCCCACCGTCGTCAGGGTCGACGGACTGCACGGCGCCAGGAACCTCTCCGTCGTCCGCGACGAGACCTTCTTCCCCCTCCTGCCGATCGTCGTCCCCCAAGCCGGCGGCAGCGACGACGCCCTCTTCGACGAGGTCCTCGCCTTCGTCAACGCCAACGCCTACGGGCTGCGAAACTCCCTGTGGACGAGCGACCCCGACACCATCGAGCGCTACCTCGACACCGTCACCAACGGCGGCAACCTCAAGGTCAACGACTCGCACAGCGGCTTCCTGCCCTTCCTGCCCAACCAGGGCGGCACCGGACTGACCGGGGGCGCCTTCGGCGAGGCGAGCCACCCCATGCTGCGCACCACCCACCTCCAGGCCGTCAGCGTGATCCGGCCCGGCGGGCCCCGCTGACCCGGCGAACCGCGAAGCCCGCGCCCGCGAAGCCCGCGCCCGCGAAGCCCGCGCACCCGCCTAGCCCGTACACCCGACAGGAAGTGACCACCCATGCGACCGCGCACGCTCACGGCCGAACTCGACTGCTCGGCCGAGGAACTGATCAGCCGCCTCGGCGACGACCACGCCTTCCCGGCCCACGCCCCCGACATCGTCTCCGTCGACGACGTCGGCGAGGGCGCGCGCCGCTGGGTGCTCGCCTTCCGCGGCGGCACCGCACGGTGGGTCCAGTCCACCGCCCCCGCGCCCGACGACACCACGCCCCACCGCATCGCCTTCACCCAGGTCGAGGGCGACTTCCAGGAACTGACCGGCTCGTGGTCGGCCGTGGACCGCCCCGACGGCGGCTGCACCGCCGTCTACTCGGTGCGCTACCGCACCAGCGTGCCCCACCTCGCCGGCGCCATCGACTCGGCCGTCGGCCGCGTCCTGGTGCGCAGCGCCCACGCCGTGCTCACCGGGATCGCGGGCCCCGCCCGACTGCTCTCCGGCGAGCACCACCTGCGCGACCTGCCGCACGTCCCGCCTTCGGAAGGAGCGCCGAGCGATGAGGTTCGATGACGTCTGGATCGCCGGGACCGGCAGCGTCCTGGGCGACCTCGTCCCCATATCCACCGCCGTCGAGGACGGCTCCTACGACCCGCTCGCCGCCGAGAGCACCGGCATGGTCAGCTACTCGCGCGCCGCGTCGGCACCCGCCGAGATGGCGGTGGCCGCCGGTCGGCTCGCCGTCAAGGAGGCCGCCGCCCTCGGCGTCACGACCGGGCCCGACACCCTCCACCTGCACGGACAGGCCAGCTTCCAGGGCATCGAGATGTGGTCCGCCCCCTGCTGGATCGCCGGCGAACTCCTCGGCACCCGGCTCCCGGAGATGCCCAAGGCCGTCTCCGCCTGGTCCAACGGCTCCATGGCCGCCCTCGACATCGCGGCGAACGCGCTCACCGCCCGCCCCGAGTTGACCACCGCCCTCGTCACGGTCGCCGACCGGTTCGCCCCGCCCGCCGACCGCTTCCACACCTCGCCCGGCATCGTCTTCGGCGACGGCGCCGCAGCCGCCGTGCTGACCCGCGGCGGCGGCCGGCTGCGGCTGCTGTCCCACGTCGCGGAGACCGACACCGTCCTCGGCGGCCTCTCCCGCGGCGACGAGCCCTTCCGCACCGCACCGCCGCCGGAGCGCCCCGACATGCGGCGCCGCACCCGGGAGTTCCTCTCCCGCGGCGACGTCTCCCTGCGGGACGTCATCCAGCGGACCGCCGACTGCACCCGCACCGTCGTCGCCCGTGCGCTCGCCGACGCCGACGTGGCCCCCGACGGCGTCGACTGGCTGCTGGCCCCGTACGTCGGCCGGACCCTGTACCGCGACAGCTTCGAGCGACCGCTCGACCTCGAACCCCGCCACACCCTCGCCGAACTCGGCCGCACCATCGGCCACCTCGGCTCGGTCGACCAGCTCCACTCCCTCGACCACCTGATCGGCCACGACCTGCTGGAGCCCGGCCAGCGCCTGCTGCTGATCGGCACCGGCATGGGCTTCACCTTCTCCGCGGCGGTGCTCGCAGCGGACCTCGTCTGACCACCACCTCCAGGGAAGGAACACTCCGATGAGCCCTTTCTCCACCGTCGCCCCGTCCGCCGCCGACAGCTCCACCTCCGACGCCCGGATCGCCTCCCTCACCCCGCTGCTCACCCCGGCCGCCCTGCGCGCCGAGGTCCCCCTGCCGGCCGGCGCCCGGCGCACCGTCCTGCGCGCCCGGGAGGACTTCGTCCGCATCCTCCAGGGCGTCGACGACCGGCTCGCCGTCGTCGTCGGCCCCTGCTCCGTCCACGACACGGCGGCCACCCTCGCCTACGCCAGGCGCCTCGCCGACCTGGCCCGGCAGACCGAGGACTCGCTGCTGGTCATCATGCGGGTGTACGTCGAGAAGCCGCGCACCCGCCTCGGGTGGAAGGGGCTCGTCAACGACCCGGGTCTGGACGGCACCCACGACCTCAACGACGGGCTGCGCCGCGCCCGCGCGCTGATGGTGCAGATCGTCCGCAGCGGCCTCCCGGTCGGCTGCGAGTTCCTCGACCCGTCCGTGACGCGCTACCTCTCCGACGCCGTCAGCTGGGCGTCCATCGGCGCCCGCACCGTGCAGAGCCAGGTCCACCGACAGCTCGCCAGCGGACTGAACATGCCCATCGGCATCAAGAACGGCACCGACGGCAGCGCGAAGGACGCCGTCGACGCGATCGTGGCCGCCGCGCACGGCCACGTCTACCCCGGCGTCACCGACGAGGGCGTGGCCGCCGTCGTCACCTCCTTCGGCAACCCGGACTGCCACGTCGTGCTCCGCGGCGGCAGCAGCGGCCCCAACTACGGCCACCAGCACGTCGCCGGCGCCGTCGACCTGCTCGAAGCCACCGGACTGGCGCCGCGCGTCGTCATCGACGCCAGCCACGGCAACAGCGGCAAGGACCACGAGCGGCAGCGCGACGTCGTCGAGGACGTCGCCGTCCGCGTCGCCGACGGGGACACCGGCATCGCCGGAATGATGGTGGAGTCCTTCCTGCGCCCCGGCCGCCAGGACCTCGTCCTCGGCCGCACGGACCACCTCATCCCCGGACTGAGCGTCACCGACGCCTGCGCCGGCTGGGACCAGACGGTCCGGATGGTGGAGCGGCTCGCCGAAGCCGCCGCGAAGCGCTCCGCCCGCACGACCGCCCTCGTCGCGTAGGGATCCCGCGTCCGCATCCGAGAGGAGCCACTCCGGTGGACCAGACGACCACGACCGCCACGACCGCCACCGCACCCAGCCCCCACGCGGCCCTGCCGCTCGCCCGCCTCTGGGCGGACGACACCGCCCTGCCGCCGCACCGCGCGCCCCTCGCCGCCCCGAGCGCCACGCCCACCGGCGCGGCGCGGCGGCACCTGGCCACCGCCGCCTTCGCCGCCCTGCTGCACCGCTACACGGGCGAGAACGAGCTGCTCGTCGGCGCCGGCGAGGGGACGGTCGAGCTGAAGGTCACCGGCGACACGACCGGCGACGAACTGCTCGCCGCCGTCGCCGCGGCCCGCCCCGCCCCCGCGGCGCACCCGCCGATGGCCGTCGTCACCGACGCGAGATCCCCGAGCCCCCCGGGGCCGACCGGGTCCGCGGCCCCGGCGCTGCACGTGCCGGACGTCGAGCCGTCCTGGGAAGTCGCCCTGCCCGGCGGCTGGTTCGACGCCCCCGCCGCCGTCCAGTACGCCCGCCACCTGGAGCGGGTGCTGGCGGCGCTGGTCACCGAGCCCGCCACCGCCGTGCGTGACCTCCCCCTGCTGTCCGAGGCCGAGGAGCAGCGCGCCCTGGTGGACTGGAACCGCACCGACGAGCCGGTGGCGGCGCCGTTCTTCCACGAGGTCGTCGCCGAGCACGCGCGCCGCACCCCGGACGCGGTCGCCGTGGCGCTGCCCGACGCCCGGGTGACGTACCGCGAACTCGACGGGGCGGCGAACCGGCTCGCCCACCGGCTGCGCGCGCTCGGCGTGCGGCCCCGGGACCGGGTCGGGGTCTGCCTGCCGCGCGGCGCGGACAACCTCGCCGCCCAACTCGCCTGCTTCAAGCTGGCGGTCGCCGTCGTCCTGCTGGACCCCGGCTTCCCCGGCGACCGGGTCCGCTTCATGGTGCAGGACTCCTCGGCCGCCGCCGTCGTCACCCTCGTCGACCACGTCGACCTGGTGCCCGACGACCGGCCGGTGCTCGCGCTGGACGACCCGAAGGAGACGCCCTGGCGCACCGGTCCGGTCGAGCCGGCCGCGCCCGTCAGCGAGCCGGTGTCCGCGGACGACATCATCCACGTCGGCTACACCTCCGGCTCCACCGGCGAGCCCAAGGCCGTGCTCGCCCGCTTCGGTTCGGCCCGCAACCTCATCCACGGCATGCGCACCCTGTGCCGGATGACCCGCGAGTCCCACGGCACCTGGCTGGCCGCGCCCGGTTACGGAATGATCCAGGTCGAGTGCTTCCCGGTGCTCGCCTCCGGCGCGACCGTGCACATACCCGAGGCGACGGTCGTCGCCTCCCCGGAGCGGCTGCGGTCCTGGATCCTCGCCGAGGGCATCACCACCACGCTGCTGATGAAGCCGATGGCGGAGCGGCTGTGGGCGCTGCCGTGGCCGAAGGACACCCCGCTGCGGGACATCCGCGTCTGCGGGGAGCGCATCCAGTCCTGGCCGCCGGCCGGTCTGCCGTTCCGGCTGATCAACCTCTACGGCTCCACCGAGGCCACCACCGTCGCCTCCTGCGACATCACGGAGCTGGGGCTGAGCCTGGGCGAGGAGGGCCGGGCCCGCCGGCTGCCGCCGATCGGTCGACCGATCTGCAACGTGCGGACGTACGTGCTCGACGAGGCGTTCCGGCCGGTGCCGCCGGGCGTGGTCGGCGAGCTGTGCATCACGGGCGACGGCCTGTCCGCCGGCTATCTGGACCGCCCCGAACTCACCGGACGGAAGTGGATCCCGAACCCGGTCTCCCCGGCCGACTACCCGGTGCTGTACCGCACCGGCGACATGGCGCGCTACTGGCCGGACGGCAGCATCGAGATCGTCGGGCGCACCGACAACCAGATCAAGGTCCGCGGCAACACCGTCCACCTGGGGGAGATCGAGGTCGTCCTGGCCGCCCAGCCCGGGGTCCGGCAGGCCGCGGTGCTCGCCCACCGGGACGGACACGGCGACGTGCAACTCGCCGCCTACATCGAGCCGGTCGCCGGCACCACGCCGGTGGTGCGGGACGTCCGCAAGGCGCTCCAGCAGCGCCTGCCGGCGTTCATGGTGCCGTCGGCGTACCTCGTCGGGGACTTCCCGACGTCGACGAACGGCAAGATCGACCGCAGGGCGCTGCCGGAGCCGCCGAGGTCGCGCCCGGACGTCGACAGCCCCTACCAGGCGCCGGGCACCGAGGTGGAGCGGGCGCTGACCGCGCTGTGGGAGCAGATCCTGGAGATCGAGGGGATCGGGGTGCTCGACAACTTCTTCGAACTGGGCGGCGACTCGCTGCGCGCCGCCCGGCTGACCGAACGGGTCCGTGCCGAGCTGGGGGCCGAGCTGGAGGTCGGGGACCTGTTCGACCGGCCCAGCGTGGCGCACATGGCGCAGCTGGTCACCGCCGAGGCGCCGGCCAGGGCCGCCTGAACGGGCCCGTACGACGGCGTGGCCCCGGAGGAGTCGCCTCCGGGGCCACGCCGTCGTGCTGCGTCCGCCGGGACCGCTCAGTCCGTGCCCTGCGCGGACAGGACGTCGACGTAGTGCGGGTTGTCCATGATGCCGAGGACGTTGCCGAAGGGGTCGACGACGGTGGCGCCGATGAAGCCCTCACCGAAGTCCCGGGGCTCCTCCAGCTTGGTCGCGCCCATGGACAGCAGCCGCTTGAACGTCTGCTGCACGTCATCGACGTGCCAGTAGGCGACGACCCCGCCCGGGCCGTCGTCGGTGGACGTGTGCCCGCCCAGCATGCCGATGTACCGGTTGTCGAGCAGCCCCAGCTCGTGCGAGTAGTCGCCGATGCGGAACTCCGCGTACTCCGGACGGTTGAAGTACGGCTCGATGCCGAGCAGTTCGGTGTACCACCGCTTCGCCGCCTCCAGGTCGGACGTGTGGTACCGGACGTTGGCTACGCCACGTAGCATGTGCGCTCCCTCGGGGGAATGGTCCAATTGGCCACACAACGCACATCGGGTGAAAAGGTAACGCCGGGATTACGGCATCCCGGTCAGCCCGGTTGCTCCTCCCGCCCCGTAAACCTCGCCGGCTTCGGCCGTTCCGGTCGTGCGTCGGTGCGCAGCACCAGGCGCGCGCCGTGGACCTCCCCGGCCTCCAGCCGGCGGTGCGCCTCGGCCGCCGCCGTCAGCGGCAGCGTCTCGACCCGGCGGGGGAGGAGCGCGCCGGCCGCCAGCAGTCGGTTGATGTCGCCCGCCGCCTCGGCCAGCTCCGTGGCGGTGGCGCGCGAGATCACGAAGCCGCGGAGCGAGCCGTCCTTCATGTACAGCTCGCCCGCCGGCAGCACCGGACGGCTCGTCGCCCCCGCCAGCAGGACGATCCGGCCGCGCGGCGCCAGCAGGGCGACCGCCTCCGCGAGGTCGTTGCGGCCGGAGGTGTCCACGTGCAGGTCCACCCCGTCGGGCGCCGCGGCGGCGATGCGCTCGGCCAGGTCCGGGGCCCGGTAGTCCACGACGTCGGTCGCGCCCAGCGCCCGGCAGTGCTGGGCGTCGCGCGCGGCTGCGGTGGCGATCACCCGGGCGCCCGCCGCGGCGGCCAGGGCGGTCAGTGCCGCGCCGACGTTCCCCGCGCCGCCGGCCACGAGGACGGTCTCCCCGCTGCGCAGCCCGCCGTGGGCGAAGAGCGCGAGGTGGGCGGTGGCCGCCGGGTGGAACGCCGCCACCGCTCCGTACGGATCGACGTCCTGCGGCAGTCGGTACAGCCGCTCGACGGGGACCACCGCGCGCTCGGCCGCCGCGCCCTGCCGTCCGCCGTGCCCCAGGCTGTTGCACCACACGCGGTCGCCCGGCGCGAACCCGGGTGCGCCCGGGCCCGCCTCGGCGACCCGGCCCACGAGGTCCCGGCCGATCACGAAGGGGAAGGGGGTGGGGGTGCGGTAGCGCCCGGAGCGCACGAAGGTGTCCACCGGATTCACCGCGGTGGCCTCGACGTCGACCAGGACGTCCGTCGGCCCGGGGCGCGGCTCGACCAACTCGCCGCAGCGGATCACCTCGGGCTCGCCGAGTCGTTCGATGTAGGCAGCGCGCATGTCGACGAACGTAACCCACGGACGGCTCCGGGGGCGTGTCCGTCGCAGGAGCGGTCCCGCACGGGGTGTTCCCGCTCCGAGAAGAAGCCCTTATCGAGGGCCCATGGCCGCACCGCCGTTACCTGCATACCGTAATTGATGGTATCGAGGGTGCCCGGGGCGCCCGACCGACGATGACGACCTCCCCGCCCGGGGACGCGAGAGGGGCTCCTGGACATGACCGAAGCAGCCGTCACCGCCACCGCTGGACGCACCGTCACCACGGCTCCGGGCGGCGCCGAGCCGCCCCTGTTCGAGCTCGCGGCCGAGGTGTACGTCACCGCACCGCCCGCCGCCGTGTACGCCGTCGTCAGCGACCTGCCGCGCAGCGGCGAGTGGAGCCCCGAGTGCGTCGGCGGCACCTGGGCCACCGGCGAACCGGCCACCGTGGGCGCGGTGTTCCGCGGGGAGAACCTGCGCTCCCCGGACGTCGTCGCCTGGGCCCCCGTGGTCCGCGGCACCTGGTTCACCGAGTCCGAGGTCGTCGCCGCCGAACCCGGCGTGACCTTCCAGTGGTCCATGCGCGACGGGTCGGGCCGCAAGCAGGACAGCACCTGGGCGTACGACATCGAACCCGCCCACGGCGGCAGCCGACTCGTCCACCGCTTCCGGATGGGCACCGCCACCGAGGGCATCCGCGGCATCACCGCGGAGATGGACGCCGACGCGCGCGCCCGGTTCTTCGCCGAGTGGAGCGACAAGCTCGCCGCCGACCTGCCGCGCACCCTGGCCCGCATCAAGGACGTCGTCGAGGGCGACGGCACCCCGAGCTGACGGCGGCACACCGCCTCGCACGTCGCGCCTCCACGACGCCCGGCCGGCCGCACCCCGCCGGACCGGTCCCGCGCACCGGCCCCGCCGTGCGCCCGCCCCCGCCGGCTGCCGACGGCCGCCGGTCGACCCCCTCCGGCAAAGGTCTGACCACATGTTTCTCCAGCGTGTACGGAACAGAGGCATCCAGCTGGGCACCCTCTTCGAACGCGCCGCCGCCCGGCACCCGGCGAACGTCCTGATCCTCGACCACGACCTCGACATGGCCCCCGAGTTCGGGCGGCGCGCCACCGTCGCGGAAGCCGCCGACCTCGTCGACGACATCGCCGCGCGGCTGTGGGCGGTGCGCATCCGCCCCGGCGACCGCGTCGTCGTCCACAAGACCGACGGCTTCGACATCACCCTGATCGCCTTCGCAGCGGCCCGCATCGGCGCCGTGCCCGTGCTGCTGTCACCGGCGCTGGACGGGCACACCGTCGCCGAACTGGTGCGCCGCACCGACCGCCCGTACCTCGTCACCGACGCCGCCAAGCTCGCCGCGCTGCCGCGCTCGGTCTTCGACCGCGCCGAGCGCGTCCTGCTCACCTCCGGCAGCCATCAGGGGGCGCTGGAACTCGCTGCCCTCGCCGGGGTCCCGCGCGTTCCCGCCATCACCATGCCCCCCGACCACCCCACCCTCATCACCCACACCTCCGGCACCACCGGCGTCCCCAAGCTCGCCGTGCACACCGGCCGCACCCTCCAGGCCCGCTACCGGCCCCAGGCCACCGCGCTCGCCGGCATCGTGCACGGCCGCGAGACCGTCGCCATCCACGTCTCCTTCGTGCACTCCCGGCTGATGACCGCCCTCGCGATCTCCCTGCTGCGCGGCTTCCCCGTGGCGGTGCTCGCCGACTCCGACCCGGGCGCGGCGGCCGACCTGTTCGCCCGGCTGCGCCCGGGCGTGCTGGAGGCCCACCCCAACTCCTTCATGGCCTGGGAGGAGCTCGCCGACGACCCGCGCGAACCCCTCGCCGGCGTCAAGCTCTTCAGCTCCACCTTCGACGCCATCCACCCGCGGACCGTGCGCCGACTGCTGGCGGCCTCCCGCCGCCGCGCGCCCCTCTTCGGGCAGCTGTACGGGCAGAGCGAGGTCGGCCCGGTCGTGGTGCGCGGCTACACCCGGCGCCGCTCGGCGCACGCGGACGGCCGCTGCGTGGGCATGCCGTTCCCCGGCATGACCGACATCCGCGTCGTCAGCCGCGACGGCAAGCCGCCGTCCAGCGACAACCCCGGCCACATCGAGATCAAGAGCGACGGACGGATCGTCACCTACCTGGGGGAGCAGGAGCGCTACGACGCCCAGGTGTCCGCCGACGGCTGGTGGCGCATGGGCGACGTGGGCTACCGAAGCCGATGGGGCTGCATCCACCTGCTGGACCGCGAGGTCGACCTCATCGACGGTTTCGGCTCCACGCTCGCCGCCGAGGACGCCCTGTTCAGCAAGTTGGAACAGCTCACCGAGGTCGTCATCGTGCCCGGGTCCGCCGGCGAGCCCGTACCGGTGGTGTGCACCAGGGACGGCGCCCCGCTCGACCTCGACGCCTGGCGCGACGCCGCCGCGGGACTCCCGCCCATGGCGGACCCCGTCCAGCGGCACCTAGACGAACTGCCGCAGACCGCCACCACCAAGATCAAACGGCTGGAGCTGGCCCGCTGGCTCGCGGCGGAGAACGGGAGCGCGTGATGGCACTCGTCGTCATCGCGGGCGGCGGCATCGGCGGGCTCGCCACCGCCCTCGCGGTCACCGCCCGCGGCCACCGCGCCGCCGTCCTGGAACGGGCGGACCGCTTCGCCGAGATCGGCGCCGGCATCCAGATCGCCCCCAACGGCCTGCACGCGCTCGACGCCCTCGGCGTCGGCGACGCGGTCCGCGCCAGCGCCGTGAACATGTCCGAACTGCGCTTCATGGACGGGGTCACCGGCCGCCACGTCACCAGCCTGCCGCTGACCTCCCGCTACCAACGGCGCTTCGGCAACCCCTACGTCGTCGTGCACCGCGCCGACCTCCACGCGGCGCTGCTGCGCGCCTGCCTCGCCTCCGACGCGGTGTCGCTGCACGGCGGACACGCCGTCGCCCGCTACGAGCAGGACGCCACCACCGCGACCGCCGTCCTCACCGACGGCACCCGCGTCAGCGGTGACGTGCTGATCGCCGCCGACGGCATCCACTCCGCCGTCCGCCGCCAACTCGTCGGCGACGGCGACCCCAGGGTCTCCGGCATCACCGTGTACCGCGCCGTCATCCCCATGGAGCGGGTGCCCGAGCGCCTGCGGTTCGAGCGGTCCGTGGTCTGGTGGACCGGGCCGGGCTGCCACTTCGTGCACTACCCGATCGCCGG
The DNA here is from genome assembly GCF_040653095.1 of Streptomyces sp. NPDC048057. Taxonomy (NCBI): domain Bacteria; kingdom Bacillati; phylum Actinomycetota; class Actinomycetes; order Kitasatosporales; family Streptomycetaceae; genus Streptomyces; species Streptomyces sp. NPDC048057. The sequence goes on along the minus strand of NZ_JBEZNF010000020.1, from coordinate 20,990 downwards.
CGGACGCCACCTCAACCTCGCCGCCAGCCACGACGACGGCACCACCGTGCCCGTCGCCGGTGCCCCCGCCACCCGGCGCACCGTCCGCCGCACCTTCACCCCGCTCGGCGGCATCGCCCGGCAACTGCTGGAGCTGGGCGACGAGTGGAAGACCTGGACCCTGGTGGACCGCGACCCCACGGACCGCTGGACCGACGGCCGGGTCGCCCTCCTCGGGGACGCGGCGCACGCCATGCTGCACTACGCGGCCCAGGGCGCCTGCCAGGCGCTGGAGGACGCCGTCGTCCTCGGCGACCTGCTCGACGGCGCGGACGCCGACGCCCTGCCCGGGCACCTCGCCGCGTACGCCGACGCCCGGCGCGAGCGCACCGCCAAGGTCCAGCTCACGGCCCGCGAGAGCATCCGGCTGTGGCACCCCGCGGGCCCCGCGGCCGAGAAGAGGAACGCGCTCCTGTCCGCGATGGACGCGGACGAACTCCACGACCACGTCGCCTGGATGCACGGACACCGCACCCCCCTCGCCGCGGCGCGGGGCGTCCACGCCACCACGGGAGCCCTGACATGACCACCGCCCAGAACCCCGCGCCGTCCGACGCGGACGGCCGCACCGAGATCTGCGTCATCGGCGCCGGGCCGCGCGGCCTGTCCCTGCTGGAGCGGTTGTGCGCCAACGTACGCGCCCGCCCCACACGCGGCGCGTTGGTGATCCACGTCGTCGACCCCGCCGTACCCGGCGCGGGCGCCGTGTGGCGCTCCGACCAGTCGCGCCACCTGCTGATGAACACCGTCGCCTCGCAGATCACCGTCTACACCGACGCCAGCTCCCGGATCGACGGCCCCATCGAGCCCGGCCCCAGCCTCCACGAGTGGGCCCAGTCCCTCGCCCTGCTCGGCGAACCCGGCGACTACGACGAGGCGACCCTCGCCGAAGCCCGACGGCTCGGCCCGGACGACTACCCGACGCGCGCCTTCAACGGGCGCTATCTGCACGACGCCTTCCTCCAGGTCACCTCGCGCGTCCCGGCCCACGTGACGATCCGGGTGCACCGCTCCCGGGCCGTCGCCCTCGCTGACACCCACGGCATGCAGGGCGGCCCCCAGGGCGTCCGGCTGGAGGACGGGACCCGGCTGCACGGCCTCGACGCCGTCGTCCTCACCCTCGGCCACGTGCCCGCCGCGCTCTCCCCGCGCGAAGCCAGGACCGCGAGCCTGGCCCGGGTGCACCAGCTCACGTACATCCCGCCGGCGAACCCGGCCGACGTGGACCTCGACGGCATCGCACCCGGCGAGAACGTGCTGCTGCGCGGACTCGGCCTCAACTTCTTCGACCACATGGCGCTGTTCACCACCGGACGCGGCGGCGCGTACGAGCGCGACGACGACGGCCGGCTGCGCTACCGCCCCTCCGGCGACGAACCCCTCCTCTTCCCCAGCTCCCGACGCGGCGTGCCCTACCAGGCGCGCGGACGCAACCAGAAGGGCGCCCACGGCCGCCACGTCCCCCGCCTCCTCACCCCCCAGTACATCGCCGCCCTGCGCCGCTGGGCCACCGAACGCGGCCGGGCCGTGGACTTCCTCGCCGAGCTGTGGCCGCTGATCCGCCGCGAGGTGGAGGCCGTCTACTACGCCGCCCTGCTGCGCCGCCGCGGCCGGTCGGCCGCCGAAGCCGCCTTCACCACCGCCTTCCTGGACCTCGCCGAGGACCGCGACGCCACGCCCCTGCTGGAGCAGTACGGCATCTCGGCCGCCGACCGCTGGGACTGGGACCGCATCGTGCGCCCCTACGGCGAACGGCAGTTCACCGACCGGGCCGACTTCCGAGCCTGGCTCGTCGGCCATCTGGCGCACGACGTGGCCGAGGCCCAGGCCGGCAACGTCGACGGGCCGCTGAAGGCCGCCCTCGACGTCCTGCGGGACCTGCGCAACGAGATCCGGCTCGCGGTCGACCATGGCGGCCTCGACGGCGACTCGCACCGCGACGACCTGGAGCGCTGGTACACCCCGCTGAACGCGTTCTTGTCCATCGGCCCGCCGGCGTCCCGGATCGAAGAGCTGATCGCCCTGATCGAAGCGGGCCTGGTCACCCTCACCGGACCCGGCACCCGCATCCGACTCGACGTCGACGACCCCGCGTTCGTCGCCGATTCCACCGTCGTGCCGGGACCGCTGGTGCGCTCGCGCGTGCTGATCGAGGCACGGCTGCCCGAACCGGACCTCCGCCGCACCCGCGACCCCCTGCTGCGGCACCTGCTCACCACCGAACAGGCCGTCCCGTACCGCATTCCGGACACCCGCGGCGGCGGATACGAGACCGGGGGGCTGGCCGTCACCGAACGCCCCTACCGGCTGCGGGACGCCGGCGGCCAGGTCCACCCGCGGCGGTTCGCCTACGGCGTGCCCACCGAGGCCGTCCACTGGGTCACGGCGGCGGGCATCCGCCCCGGCGCCGACTCGGTGACCCTCGGGGACGCCGACGCCATCGCCCGCGCCGTGCTCGCACTGCCGCCCGCCACCCCGCTGACCGGCGCCGACGCCTCGGCGCAACGCCCCACGGACGCCTCGGAAGTGAACGGGGTGATCGTGTGAGCGACCGACCCGACCGACCCGACCGGGCCCACGACACCGGACTGCTCTCCCCGGTCCGGGCCGGCACCCCCGTCGAGGACGCCCTGGACGACCGGGCCTGGCTCCAGGCCCTCCTGGACGCGGAAGCCGCCCTCGCCCGCGCCCAGGCGCGGCTCGGCACCCTGCCCCGGCGCGCGGCCCGCACCATCACCGCCACCGCCCGCGCCGAACGCTTCGACGCCCGCGCCATCGCCGTCGCGGCCCGCCAGACCGCCAACCCCGTCGTCCCGCTGGTTGCACAGCTGACCCGGCTGGTCGCCGCCGCCGACCCGGCGTCCGCCGACTACGTGCACCGCGGCGCCACCAGCCAGGACGTCTTCGACACCGCGGCGATGCTGGTGGCGGGCCGGGCCCTGCGGATCGTCCGGGCCGACCTGGCGGGCGTCGTCGACGCCCTCGGCGCACTCGCCGCAGAGCACCGGGACACCCCGATGGCCGGCCGGACCCTCGCCCTGCACGCCGTCCCCACCACCTTCGGTCTCAAGGCCGCCGGCTGGCGTCAACTCGTCCTCGACGCACTGCGCCGCGTGGACGACCTGCTCGCGTACGGGCTGCCGGTCTCCCTCGGCGGCGCCGCCGGCACCCTCGCCGGCTACCTGGAGTACGCGGCGCTCGACGGGAGCGCCGCGTCGAACGGCCCCCGTCGCGCGGAGGACTACCTCGAAGCCCTGGTCGACGCGTACGCCGCCGAGACCGGACTCGCCCGCACCGTCCTGCCGTGGCACGCCCTGCGCACCCCGCTCGCCGACCTCGCCGCGGTCCTGGCGTTCACCGCCGGCGCACTCGGCAAGATCGCGGCGGACGTCCAGGTCCTGCACCGCACCGAAGTCGGCGAGGTCGCCGAGCCGTCCGGCACAGGGCGCGGGGTCTCCTCCGCGATGCCGCACAAGCGCAACCCCGTGCTGTCCACCCTGATCCGCAGCGCCGCCCTCCAAGTGCCCGCCATGGCGGCCGGTCTGACGCAGTGCCTGGTCTCCGAGGACGAACGGTCGGGCGGCGCCTGGCACGCGGAGTGGCTGCTGCTGCGCGAGTGCCTGCGGCTGGTGGGCGGCGCCGCGCACACCGCGGTGGAGTTGTCCCGGGGCCTGACCGCCCGACCGGACGCGATGCGCCGCAACCTGACGTTGACCGGCAGCGCGGTCGCGACCGAACGCGTCGCCGCCGCCCTCGCCCCCGCGCTCGGCAAGGCCCGCGCCAGAGCGCTGGTCACCGACGTCGCGCAGGCCGCCGTCGACACCGGCCGACCGCTGTCCACGCTGCTCGCCGCCCACCCGGAAGTACGCCCCCACCTGGACCCGGCGGCCCTCGCAGCCCTCCTGGACGCCGCCACCTACACGGGCGGCGCCGGCCCCCTCGTCGACCGCGCGCTGGGGCGCGTCCGGACCGTCCCGCACGGCCCTTCCGACACCGCGGTTGCCCTGGCGGGCGCGGAATCGCCGTGAGGGCGGGGGCGGTGATGACGTCTGCGGCCCGGTGGTGGGGACCTCGCCCGGCCCAAGGGGACGTTCGACGAACTGCTACCAGTGAAGGACCAACGTCGGTAGGGTGTGCGCCGTGGAGCGATTGCGGGAAGTTCGCCAACCGGGGGACCGGGCCGTCGCGCCCGGCCGGCTCTCCCTCGTGCAGTCCTTTGTGAACAGCGTGAACGTGGAGTTCGGGCCGGACGAGTTCACCTCGACCGAACGCATGGGCCGCTGGCTGGCACACCACGGCCTCGCCGCCGCGGGCCTCGACCCGAGCGAGCCCGACCGCCGCGACGCGATCGCCCTGCGCGAGGCGCTGCGCGCACTGCTGCGCGAGAACAACGGCGCGGACCCCGACTCCGAGGCCCGCGCCGTGCTCGGCCACATCGCCCGCGACTGTCCGATCGTCGCCGGCTTCGACGACGACGGCGCGCACCTCGGGCTCCAACCCGCCCTCACCGACATGCGCGGCGTCCTCGCCACGATCCTCGCCGTCAGCGTCTCGGCCGTCTCCGACGGCTCCTGGCAGCGGCTCAAGGCGTGCCGGGAACACCGCTGCGAGTGGGCCTTCTACGACCGCTCGCGCAACCGCGGCAGCCGTTGGTGCTCCATGGCCGTGTGCGGTACGCGGGCCAAGATGCGCACGTACCGCGAGGGCAAGCGCGCCGAGACCAGCGCCTGACCGCTGCTGCGACGACGAGGCGCTCAGGGTGCCGCTTCGCGCCCCAACAGATGGCGGGCGACGACGAGTTTGGTCGCCGCTGCCGTGCCGTCCGCCAGTTGCAGCCCGACCACGTCCCGCAGTCGCTGCGCCACCGGCCCGTCCTCGCTCCACCCGAGGTGCCCCATGGTCAGCAGCGACTGGTGCACGGCCTCCACCGCGGCCTTGGGCGCCCACCACTTCGCCATGTTCGCCGGTACGCGCGGATCGCGGCCCGCGTCGGCGCGGTGCAGCGCCTCGTACGACACCAGCCGGGCCGCGTGCAACATGGTCACGTGCTCCACCAGCGGGAACGCCACTGACTGGAACGTGCCGATCGGGCTGCCGAACGCCTCCCGTCGACCGGCGTGGGCGATCGCCTCGTCGAGGGCGGCCCGGCCCACCGCGATCGCCATCAGCGCGATCAGCGCCCGGGAGACCCCGAAGCCGCGCATGACCTCCACGAAGCCGAGCCCCGGCTCCCCGACCACGTCCCGCTCGTCCACGAACACGCCGTCGAAGACGATCCGCCCGCGCCCACCGGCCCGGCACCCCAGGTCGCTCAGCCGCTCGCGGCGCACGCCCTCGACGTCGAGCGGGGTGTAGAACGCGGTGATGCCCCGGGCCCCCGGGCCCCCGGTGCGGGCGAAGACCAGGCAGTGCGTCGCATACGCCGTGACCATGATCGACGTCTTCTCGCCCGTCAACACCCAGCCACCGGCGCGCGGTTCGGCCCGCATGTCGATGTTGGCCGCGTCCGTGCCGCGGTCCGGCTCGGTGAGCCCGAGCGCCACCACCGCGTCGCCCTGCGCGATCGGCGGCAGCCAGCGCGCAAGCTGGTCCGCGGTGCCGTTCGCCGCGAGCACCCCGCCGACGAGGGCGGCGTTCAGGACCGGGAAGCAGACCGTCAGATCGGCCGCCGCCAACTCCTCCAGGGCGATCCCGCAGCTCACCGCGGACATGCCGCGCCCGCCGTACGCCGGGGGCACCCGCAGCGAGAACAGCCCCTCCTCCGCCATCTCCCGCAAGAGCCCCGGGCGGTAGCTGCCGCGCACATCGCTCTCGTGGCGGTGCGGCGCGACCTTGGCCGCCGCGAACTCCCCCACGGTCTTGGCCAGTTGTTGCTGCTCTTCGGTGAAGTCGAAGTCCATGACCATCCTGTCTCGATCGTTCGCGGGGCGCGCACCCGTCCCCCTGCCGAGGGGCACCGGACCTCAGGCGCGCAGCCACTCCCGCAGGGCGAATTTCTGGATCTTTCCGGACGGGGTGCGCGGCAGCGCGGCGACGATCTCCAGCCGCTCCGGCCAGTACCGCTTGGTCATCTCCAGCGCCGCGAGGTGCTCCTGGAGATCGGCGAGCACCGGGGGATCGTCGCCGGCGACGACCACCGCACAGGCCCGCTCGCCGAGCCGGTCGTCCGGATAGCCGACCACCGCCACGTCCTTGACGGCCGGGTGGCGCAGCAGCGCCGCCTCCACCTCCACCGCCGGCACGTTCTCGGCGCCCCGCATGATCACGTCCTTGACCCGGCCCGTGATGCGGATCCCGCCGTGGCCGTCGTCGCGGGCGAGGTCACCGGTGTCGAACCAGCCGTCGTCGGTGACGCACGCGGCGTACACGTCCTGACGGCGGAAGTAGCCCAGGCACTGGGCGGCACCGCGGACCTGGAGCAGCCCGGCCTCACCGGCCGGCACCGGCACGCCCTTCTTGTCGACGACGCGGACCTCCATGCCCGGGACGGGGGTGCCGTCGCTCTCGGCGGCGCGCAGCGGCGGGTCCTCGGGGCGGGTGATCGTCACGCAGCCGTTCTCCGTCATGCCCCACAGCGCGTACACCCGGCACCCCAGCACCTGACGCGCGTCCTCCACGAGCAGCGGGGCGATGGGCGCGCTGCCGGTGGCGAAGGTCCGCAGGCCCGACAGGTCCCGGGGGGCCGCGCGCTGGGCGGCGATCAGGTCGGAGAGGAAGGTGGGCGCCCCCATGAAGAAGGTGACCCGGTGCGCGGCGAGGACGTCGAGCATCGCGTGCGGGTCCCAGGCGTCGACGTGGACCGAGGTCGCGCCGAGCAGCAGCGGCATCACGAAGTTCCAGGTGTAGCCGGCCTGGTGGGTGGTGGGGGAGCCCATGGCCGTGACCTCGTCGCCGCCGAGCCCGAGGACGTCGGCCTGGGCGCGGTTCATGGCGTACAGGGTGTTGTGGCTGTGCACGACGCCCTTCGGCTCCCCGGTGGTGCCGGAGGTGAACATGATCTGCGCGGCTTCGTCGGGCCGCGCCTCCAGCCCGTCCAGGGACGCCAGCTCCGACGCGTCAGGGGCGGGCCCGAGGAGGGCCGCGTCGAAGTCGAGCGCGCCGGGGCCGCCGCCGATCAGCACCCGGTGGCGCAGCGTGGGCACGTCCGCGGCGATCTCGGCGCTCATCCGCGCGTAACTGAAGCCGCGGAACTCGCCCGCCGCGACGTACACCGCGCTGGCGGTGAGCCGGGTCATGAACTCGACCTCGCGCCGGCGCATCACCGGCACCACGGGGCCGGCGACCGCGCCGATCCGGGCGCACGCCAGGCAGAGCGCCACGAGCGGCCAGGAGTTGGGGAGCTGGAGGGTGACCACGTCGCCGCGACGGACCCCGAGGCGACGCAGGTTGACGGCGATCCGGTCGACCCGCTCGGCCAGCTCCGCGTACGACAGGGTCTCGGGCTCGCCGTCGCGGTAACAGACCAGTGCCGCCCTGTCGGGGTGGCGGGCCACCGCGCGGCGCAGATCGTCCAGGATCGTTTCCTCCCGCCACCATCCGGATGTGCGGAACACCTCGCTCATCGTGCGTCCCCCCTCCGTCTGCCGAGTGCGGTCCTGGCCCGGGCGACGACCGCGCCGGCCGTGACGCCCCCGCGGGCCAGCAGGTAGTCGTGGCCCCCGGCGACGGGGACGAACGCGTCGGGCATGGCGACCCGCAGCACCCGCGCCGGCACCAGCTCGCTCAGGGCCTCGGCCACCGCGGACCCGAAGCCGGCGGTGCGCCAGTGCTCCTCGACCGTGACCACCGTGCGGCTGTCCCCGGCCGCCTCCATGAGCGCGGCCACGTCCAACGGCTTGACGGTGTGCACATGGAGCACCGAGGCGGAGACGCCCTCCGCGGCCAGCTGCTCCGCCGCGGCGAGGGCCGCCTGCACGGGGTGCGGACCGCAGGCCGCCAGGGCGATGTCCGTGCCCCGGCGCAGCCACTGGGCCCGGCCCAGCTCCACCGGCGGGCCCTCGGGCAGGTCCGGTACGGAGTTGCGGCCGAGCCGCAGGTAGACCGGGCCCGGCAGGTCGAGGGACTGTCGGAACAGGTCCGCGGTGGAGGCGGCGTCACCGGGGACGACGACGGTCATGTTCGGCAGCGTCCGCATCACCGCCAGGTCCTCCAGGGCGTGGTGAGTGGGCCCCAGGTGGCCGGCGGACACCCCGGAGTGCGTGGCGGCGATCCGCACCGGAAGGTTCCCCAGCGCGATGTCGATCTTCACGGACTCCAGGGCGCGCGCCGCCGCGAACGCCGCCATCGTGTTGACGACGGGCACCCGGCCCGACTTCGCGAGCGCCGCGGCGGCCGACATCAGCGTGGCCTCGGCGATGCCCAGGTTGAGGTAGCGCTCCGCGCCGGCCCCGAAGTCGACGCCGTTGAACAGGCCGGTGTCGGTGTCGAGGCAGACCAACCGGGGGTCGCGGGGGAGCATTTCGGCCATGAGGTCCCGATAGACCTCCCGCGTGGAGGGGGGTGCGGCGGTGGTCATCACAGCCTCCTGCGGGCCGCGGCGCGCAGCGAGGTCAGCAGCCGCTGCCGCTGACGCTCGCCGAGCCGGGCGTAGTGGCTGCGGGCCTGGCCCTCGACGGCGGGCACGCCCTTGCCCTTGACGGTGTGGGCGATGACCATCGTCGGCCGGTGCGGATCGGGCGCCGACAGGGCGCCGGTGAGCGCCTTGACGTCGTGTCCGTCGACCTCGGTCACCCGCCAGCCGAAGGCCCGCCAGCGCTCGGCGAGCGGTTCGAGCCGGCTGACGGACTCCGTCTCGCCGGTGATCTGGAGCCGGTTGCGGTCGATCACCGCCGTCAGCCCGCCGAGCCGGTGGCTCGCGGCGACGGCCGCGGCCTCCCAGACGGAGCCCTCCTGGAGCTCCCCGTCGCCCATCACGACGAAGCAGCGGCGGTCCGAGCCGTCGAGCCGGGCCGCGACGGCGTACCCGACCCCGAGGGCCAGGCCGTGGCCGAGGGAGCCCGACGGCATCTCGATGCCCGGGATGCCCGGGTGCGGATGGGCCATGAAGTCGCTGCCGGGGCGCGCGTACTCCTCCAGGCGCCGGGCGGGGAAGAACCCGGCCTCGCACAGGGTGGCGTACAGCGCGAGTCCGCCGTGGCCCTTGCTCAGCACCAGGATGTCGCGGTCGGGGGCGGTGGGGTCGTTCGGGTCGATCCGCAGCACGTTGAAGTACAGGGCGGTGAGGATCTCGACGAGGGACATCGAGCCCCCGAGGTGTCCGCCCTCCGGGCTCGCGCACAGGGTGACGACGTGTTCCCTGATCCGGCCCGTCACGGCGGCCGGGTCGGCGGTCGTGCCCAATAGGGCCGGGCTCCGCAAAGTGGGCGGGCTGGTCATGCCTGTCCTCTCGTTGAGTCGGCCGGTTCGCGTCGAGCCGGACCGATTTCGGGTCGAGCGGGGTCGGGGCACCCGTGGCGGGCGCAGCGCACGGGAAGGGGGAGCCGGCCGCACGCAGGAGCGGAGAGGGCGTGCGGCGACGGGGGATCCACCGAAGTGGGGGGTACGGGGCGGGCCGCCCGGCCCGGTCCGGCGGCGCGGGCGGCGCCCGCCGTCAGTTCGGGTGCAGCCCGGTGAACTCCAGGCCCTGCTCTTCGGGCAGTCCGTACCTGACGTTCATGCACTGCACCGCGTTGCCCGCACCGCCCTTGACCAGGTTGTCCAGGGCCGCGATCACGGTGACCTGGGCGGCGCCCCGGTCCAGGGCGAAGCCGACGTCGCAGAAGTTGGAGCCGGAGAGGATCTTCGCGTCCGGGAAGCGGTGCAGTCCGCGGCGGTGCGCCACGACCCGCACAAACGGTTCTGCAGAGTAGTGGTCGCGGTACGCGGCCCGGATGCTCCGTTCGTCGGCACCCGGCGAGAGCTGGGCCCGACCGAGGATCTGCACCCCGCGCACGGCCTCCACACCCGTCGCCGTCATCCGTACCGACAAGCCGGTGGCCTGGGCGATCTCGGCCTCGTGGCGATGGCGGGTGGGGGCGAAGACCCGGAGCGCGCCGCTGCGTTCCGCGTGCAGGTTCTCCCGCCCCGCCTTGGCCCCCGAGCCGCTGGACCCGGTGCGGGCGTCCACCGTCAGCTCGTCCTTGACCAGACCGGCCCGGGCGAGCGGGACGAAGGCGAGGATGCCCGCGGTCGCCATGCACCCCGGCACGCTGATCCGGTCCGCCGTGCGCAACTGCTCCCGGTGGAACTCGGGCAGCCCGGGCACGAAGGCGTCGAGCAGGTCGAGGGCCTCGTGCGGAACGCCGTAGTAGTCGACGTACGCCTGCGGGTCGCGCAGCCGGAAGTCCCCGGACAGGTCGACCACGGTCTGCGCCCTGGCCAGGAACTCCGGCATGCGCTGCATGGTCTCCCGGTGCGGCGTCGCCAGGAAGAGCACGTCCACCCGGTCGAGGTCCTCCTCCGCGCTGAAGGTCAGCCGGGTGCGCCCGCGCAGGTTCGGATGGGGCCCGTCGACGGGCCGCCCCTGGAGGCTGCGGGAGGTGGCGGCGACCAGTTCCACGCCCCGGTGACCGACGAGGATGCGCAGCAGTTCGCCACCGATGTACCCGGCGGCTCCGACGACGGCGACGCGTATCATGCCGCGGCCCCCTCGGCGGTGCGCCCGTCCGTGCGCCCGGTGGCCAGGCGTTCCGCCAGCGCGTCCACGAACGCGCCGGCCACGTCGATCGAGGTGCCGTGCGCCTCCTGGAGGCCCCGGAACTCGACCCTGTCGTTGACTTCGATCACGGTGAGCCGTCCGTCCCTGTCTTCGAGGAGGTCGACGCCGGCGACGTCGGCGCCCACCGCTTCGGCGGCGGCGACGGCGAGTTGCACATGGCCGGGTCTGAGCGGGCAGATCCTGCTGACGGCGCCCCGGGCGACGTTGGTGCGCCACTCCGACCCGTGCCGGTAGGTCGCCCCGACCGCCCGGCCGGCCACCACCAGGACCCGGATGTCCCGGTCGGCGCCGGGCAGGTACTCCTGCACGTAGACGACGTGGGACTGGGGCGAGGGGAGCGCGGCGAGGTGCTCCAGCACCGCGGCGGCCATCTCCCGGTCGGTGACCCGGGTCACCAGCCGTCCCCAGGACCCGACGAGCGGCTTGATCACCGCCGGGTAACCGATCTCCGCCAGGGCGGCGAACGCCGCCTCGGGGGTGGTCGCGAGCGCCGTCCTGGGCGTCGGCAGCCCCCGGCGGACGAGGGCCGCCGAGGTGTGCCACTTGTCGCCGCTGACGTGGGTGGCCGCGGCGCTGTTGACGACGGTCACCCCCGCCGACTCCAGCGCGCTCGCGGCGTACAGCGCACGGTAGTGCCCGACCTCGCGGTTGAGGACGAGGTCGGGACCGACCCGGGGCGCCCCGGCCGCGATCGAGAGCGCACGGGAATCCAACTGCTCATAGCCGATGCCCCGGGCGTCGAGCGCGGCCATGAGGCGCTTCTCCTCGTAGCGCACCCGGGACGCCAGCAGACCGAGGCGCGGCGGTTGCGAACTCATCGCGGAATCCCTTCCTGTCCGCCCGGGGCCTACTCGCCCCAGTCCTCCTCGACCTCCGGGGCCAACACCAGCTCCGGCGGCTGCACGGACGTCACTTCCAACTCACTGCTGCACTCCGGGCACTCGATGATCTCGTTCACCCGCGCCCCGCCCTCGAACGGGACCTCAGCGGTGCATTCCGGGCACTCCGGTCCTGCCGCTACCTTCTGCATGAACGTCACCCCGCTTGTGGTGGTGTGGAATTCGGCCAATAGAAACCGTATCCGATTTCCCCCCGGAATCACCAATAAACCCATCTGATCGATATTGATGGAATCGCTTATACGGGCAGGGGAAATCATTGGGCGGGTTCATGGATAATGTTGTTTCCTAGATGGGAAGGAATTCGGGGGAGCCGGCCGGGCGTGATCCCGGATGACGAGCGAGCCGCGCCGCCCGGCGCATGACCCCAGGGAGCAGCCACATGGCCTCACGGTTGAGAGGACGCGTCGCCATGGTGGTAGCCCCGAGCGGGGGAGGCGGGCTGGCCGTGGCGAGGGCGCTCGCCGCGGAGGGCGCCGACATCTCGCTCTGCGCCCGCGACCCCCAGGCCCTGGCGCGCGCCCACGTCGAGGTGAACGCGCTGGGCGCGGGCGACGTCCTGAGCATGCCGGCCGACCTGCGGGACGACTTCGTCGCCGCGGAGTGGGTCAGGCGCACCGCGGACGCGTTCGGCGGCCCGGACATCGTGGTCACCGACTCCGGCGGCCCCGACCGCCCCTTGGACGGGTTCCGCGTCTCGGACTACCGGGCGGCGATCGACGCCGACCTGATGGTGCACATCAGCGTCACGCTGGCCGCGCTGCCGTGCATGAAGGTGCGCGGCGGCGGCCGGGTGATGATGATCGCGCCCGCCGTCAGCGGTCACGCCGCGTCCGAACTGTGCGTCGCCTCCGTGACGCGCATGGGCCTGCTCGGTTACATGCGGGGACTGGTGCGCGCGGTCGGGGACACCGGCGTCACGGTCAACGTGCTCAGTCCCGGGGCGCGCCGCACCCCGGACCCGCCGCGCGGACCGCGGGGCGTGATGCCGTACGCCGGCGGCCCGTCGGCGGCGGACGGGCGGGGCGTGTCGGTGGACGATGGGCTCGGCAGCCTGGCCGTCCACCTCGCCGGCGACACGGGCGCGGCCGTCACCGGCACCGCGTTCGGCGGCTACGACGACGGTCCGAACCTGGCTCCGGACGGCTACCCGGGCCCTGGCCGCCTCACGTCTTAGGTTCCCCGAAGCGGGCGCCGTCGCTTGACGGATCGTCGCGGCGTGCCCGCAGGTGTGCGTGTCACCGACGCCTCCGTACGTCCCCGCCGATTCGCCGATCGGGCCGGCCCCGCACCGGGACCGGCCCGATCGGAACGTCACCCGCGCAGCACCGGCAGTCGATCGAGGCCGCGCAGCATGGCGTTGGGCCGCCACACCACCTCTTCGACGACGCGATCCGCGCCGCCGCTCCTGGGCGCGAGGCGCAGCCGGGGACAGCGCTCCAGCAGCGTACGGATCGCCAGCGCGGCTTCCAGCCGGGCGAGCGGAGCGCCGATGCAGTAGTGCGCGCCGTGCCCGAAGGCCAGATGCGTGCGGACCTCGGCCGGCGGGCGGTGGATGTCGAAGCCGTCCGGTACGGGGAACAGCTCGGGATCGCGACTGACCGCGCCCAGGCTGACCAGTACGGGGTCCCCGGCCGGCAGCTCGGTGCCCGCGATCGTGATCGGCTGGGAGGTGAAGCGGAACGCCGTCGCCTGGACCGGGGCGCAGTAGCGCAGCATCTCCTCGACGGCGCCGTCCAGGAGGGACCAGTCGGCGCGCAGCTGTGCCAACTGCCGCGGGTGGCGCAGCAGGGCGTGCACACCGGCCGCGATCAGGTTGGCGCTCGTCTCGTGCCCGGCCACGAAGAGCAGGAAGACCATGCCGAGCAGGTCGTCGTCGCTCAGCCGCGACGCCCCGCCGTCGTCGCCGGCGATCTCGCCGGTGTCGTTCGCCCGGACCAGTGCGCTCAGCAGGTCCTCGCCCCCGTGCCGGCGCTTGCTCTCGATCAGGGTGGCGAAGTAGCGGGTGAGGGAGTGCAGCGCCGCGCCCGCGGCATCGGGCGTCGGCGGCTTGACGACCGCGTCGGACCAGCGGTGGAAGTCCTCGCGGTCCTCGTCGGCGACGCCCATCAGTTCGCAGATCACCGCCATCGGCAACGGCAGGGCGAGGGCGGCGACCAGGTCGACCGGCTCGTCGGCGGGGCCGCCGTCGAGGAACGAGGTCACCAGGTCGTTCGCGAGCTGTTGGACGCGGGGGCGCAGGGCGCGCACCCGGCGGGCGGTGAACACCCCGGCGACCAGTCGGCGCAGCCGGCCGTGCTCGACCGCGTCGACCTGGAGCATGTTGCGGCCGATCGCCAGCGAGCCGTCGTCGCGCCAGTCGGCGGCGAGGCGGACGTCGTTGCTCAGCCGCGCGTCGACGAGTGCGGCCCGTGCCTCGCGGTGTCCGACGACCAGCCAGCACTCGTCCTGGGTGACGGGGAGGCGGACCCGGTGGACGGGGCCCGCCTCGCGTAAGCGGGCGTACAGGGCGTACGGGTCGACGGAGAGGTCGACGCCCTCCTGGTCGGCCAGTCGGGCGAGGTCCACGGTCACGTCGTGGGGCACGTGCATCTCCTTGCTCTTGGTGCAGGTCGGCGCGGTTGGTACGGGTGGTACGTGCGGGGCGGCGCCGGACCCGGGCGGGGCCGTACGGGGGCCGTGCGGGACGGCGCCGTTCGGTGCGGGTGGATCGTCGGTGCAGCGGTGCGCTCGTGGTCCGCTCAGACCGGGATCCCCTCCATCGGCCCGCGGGCCGGGGTCTCGGTGAACGGATAGCCGCGCAGCGCCTGGCGGAACGCCTTCTCCGCGACGCCCGGCAGCCCGGACGAGTTGGCGGAGACGGGGAACGCCATGGTGACGGGTATCGGACCGGGTGCGGACGGCAGTCCCGGCCGGATCGCCCGGGGCAGCCCCCACAACTCGTCGCCGTTGGCCACCAGGCACGCCATGCCGAGGCCCGCTTTGGCGGCGGCGCGCAGCCCCACCAACTCGGAGCCCTCGTACGAGATGCGCCAGGGGACGTCGGAGGCGTCCAGGGTCTCCATGATGCGCCCGCGCAGGGTGCACGGTTCGGTGAAGAGCGTCAGCGGCAGTGCGGCCCGTTCGCCGTGCGCGGGTTGACCGAACCAGTCCATCTTCATGTGCCCCAGCTGGTGGCTGGTGGCGTTGGTGCGCTGGGGGCGGGCCTGGAGCAGCAGCGCCAGGTCCAGCTGTCCCGCGGAGACCTGACTCTCCAGGGACTCGCTCAGCCCGGTCCGCACGCTCACCTGCGCGTGCGGCATGCGTTTCATGACGACCCGGAGGAACTCGGGCAACGCTTCGGCCAGTTGGTTCACGATGCCGATGGACAACCGGACGTTGCCGGCGAGCGGCACGAACCGCCCCACGGCCTCGTCGTTGAGGGTGACCAACCGGCGTGCGTAGCCGAGCAGCTCCTCACCCTGCGGACTGAGCCGCAGGTTGCGGCCCGTCGAGGTGAAGACCGGGGCCTTGGTGAGACGGCCCAACTGCCGGATCTGCTGACTGACCGCGGGCTGGGTGATGTGCAGCGCCTCGGCGGCTCGACGGAAGCCACCCAGCTCGACGACTGCCACCAGGGTTCTGAGCTGGTTGATTTGCAGGTTGTGGTGCATTCTCCCACTCACCTCCACGAACGATCTGCCACACACCCGTTCTTCTGGCTGGGGACGCGGGACCTGATCAGAGAGTGCAGTGTGAAGCGACGGGTAGGAAAACCTTAGACGCGGGTGCACGGCGTCTCCTACCCCGGGATACACGAACCCGATATGAGATTTTCATGGTCCCGGGCAGAGAGTTTCATGGTCCCCCCGTGGACCCTCCGGGTGTGATCGCGTACACGATGCGCGCCGCCATGGTCAGGGCATATTCCAGCCGCATGACCGGTAACCGGTGTCGGCGATAGCTGGTAACGGGGGGTTATGCCCCTCATAAGGACACCTGAAGTCGACGGCGTCCGCAGCGTCCAGAAGAAATGTCTAATGTCAATTAGCTAGCCAGCCTTTCCCCTGAACGTGTTAACGAGGGAGGAGTCACCATGCAGGGCGCCGTTGCAAGTTCCGCAGTTCAACAGGGGGTTCGCATCCCCCTGGCCGACCCCGGCCTGAAGGCCCGTACCCCGGGCGAGGAGTTCGCCTGGGCCGTACGGGGCGTCGCCCCGGGGGAGGACCGCGTCATCCCGTTCCGGGCCCATCTGCCGGCCGCGTTCCCGCTCTTCGCGACCCGACCCCGCTACGCCGTACGCCATCTGCTCAAGACCGCCACCGTCCCCGACCGCACGGTCCCCTACGTCTACGAGCCGCCGCGCGCCGCGGTGAACGCCTCCGGCACCTCGTACGCCAGCACCCCCGAAGGCGCCTTCGCCTCCAGTCTGCGCGGCGCCGACCTCACCGACCTCACCGTCTCCGTACCGCTGCCGGACGGGCTGCTCGACGAGCCCACGCTGCTCGCCACCTTCGTCGACTACCGCGTCCTCGTCAGACTCTCCGTCGTCGAGAACGAGTCGCTGCTGCACGGCAGCGCGGACGGGGCGGTCCCCGGGCTGCTGACGCTGCCCGGCATCCGCCACGGCGTGCTCGGCGACGACCTCGCCGACTCCCTGACCAGCGCCGCGGCCGAAGTCGAGGAGACCGGCGGCTCCTGCGACGGGATCGTGGTCCACCCCGCCACGTACTGGCAGCTCGCCAAGGTCGGCACCCTCGGCCTGCTCGGCAGCGTCGGCATCACGGTCTCCCGCACCCGGATGATCCCGCGGGACCGGGCGCTGCTGGGTGACTTCCGCGCGGCGGCCACCCTGCTGGTGCCCGAGGTGGCGTCCATCGCCCTGCGCCGCGGCGCGGCCCCCGGCGGCGGCGACCTCGTCGAGGCCAGCACCCGCGTCGGGCTCGCGGTCCACCTGCCGCAGCACTTCCTGCTGCTGTCGCGCGACTGACCGCCGCCCGGTACCCGGAAGGACCCCAACGCGATGACCGACCACCTCCCGCGCGTCCTCTACATCACCGGCTGGATGCGCAGCGGCTCCACCCTGTTGGGCAATCTGCTCAACGAGCTCCCCGGCGTACGGCACATCGGAGAGCTGCACTACCTGTGGCGCAACGGCGTCCTGGGCGCCGGCACCAACTCGACCTGCGGCTGCGGCGCCGCCGTGCGCGACTGCCCGCTGTGGTCCGACGTCCTGGACGCCTTCACCGCCGCCGCGCCCGACGCCGCGGAGCCCGAGGCGATCGCCCGCCACCTCACGATGCGCCAGCGCGCGCTGCTGCGCACCCGGCACACCCGCACCCGGCTCGCCGAGTCCCTCGGCACCGCCGCACCCGCACCCGGCGTCGAGGAACTCACCGGCCACACCGCACGCATCTACCAGCTGCTCGCCGAACGGGGCGCCGAACGACTCATCGTCGACGGCTCCAAGTACCCCGCCGAAGCCGCCGCCCTGCTCGGCCGCACCGACCTGGACGTACGCGTCCTGCACATCGTGCGCGACCCGCGGGCCACCGCCCTGTCGTACCGACGCGGCAAGGAGTACATCGACCCGATGAGCCCGGCGCGCAGCACCGGCTACTGGACGGCCTTCAACCTCGCCTCCGAAGTCATCGGCGAGGCCGCCGTGGGCCGCTATCTGCGCATCCGCCACGAGGACCTGTCCCGCGCGCCGGGCCGCACCGTCACCGAGGTGCTGCGCTTCGCCGGGCTGGACGACGACTCGCCGGTGGACGACTCCGGCGTGATCGACCTGGGCGTCAACCACACCGTCACGGGCAATCCGGACCGGCTGCGCAGGGGAACCACGACGATCCGGCCCGACGAGCGCTGGCGCACCCAACTGGGCGCCCGCGACCTCGTCGCCGCCACCGGCATCGCCGCGCCCCTGCTCGCCCGGTACGGCTACCCCCTGCTGCCCGGACGCGGCCCCGAAGTCGTCGCGGCACGAGCGAGCTGACCACCCGTCATCAACAGATCCGCCTTCAACAGACCTGCCTTCGACGGACCTGCCTTCAACAGGTCCGCCTGCAAGAGCCCCGCCATCGACAACAGAAGGGACTGACCCCAGTGGACCTCGGACTCGCAGGGCGCGTCGCCCTCGTCGCCGCCTCCAGCAGCGGCCTGGGCCTCGCCACCGCCCGCGCCCTCGCCGCGGAGGGCGCCCACGTCTCCCTCTGCGCCCGGGACCCGGACCGGCTGGCCCGCGCCCGGGCCGAGATCGACGCGAGCGGCCCGGGCCGGGTCCTGAGCACCGTGGTGGACCTCACGGACGCCGACGAGGCCGCCGCCTGGGTGGACCGCACCGCCGAGGAGTTCGGCGCCCTGCACGTCGTGGTCACCAACTCCGGCGGCGTGCCCTTCGGCCCGGTGGAGAGCTTCACCGTCGCCCAGTACCGCGACGCCGTCGAGGGGAACCTGCTGCCGCACGTCTCCCTGGCGCTCGCCGCGGCACCCCACCTCACCGCGGCGGGCTGGGGCCGCCTCATCATGATCACCTCGGAGTCGGTGCGCCAACCGCACCCCGGCAGCGGGCTCTCCTCCGTCGCCAGGCTCGGCGTCCTCGGCTTCGTCAAGGGGCTGGTGCACAGCTTCGGCGACGCCGGGGTGACCGTGAACGTGCTGGCCCCCGGGTTCCACCGCACCCCCATCCTCGACGTCCAGTACGGCGACGAGGTCGAAGAGCGCCTCGCCGAGGTCGCCCGGACCCTGCCCCTGGGGCGGATCGGCCGGGCCGAGGACCTCGGAGCCCTCGTCACCTTCCTCGCCAGCGAACAGGCCGCCTTCGTCACCGGCAGCGTGCTGGTGGCGGACGGCGGCAACTGCCGGGGCATCGGTTGAGCCGGCGCCCGCGGCACCGCGCACCACCCCACGCAGAAAGGGAGCCCCACCATGTCCGCTCTGGGAGAAGTCGCCAGCGCCCGGCGAGCCGCGCTCTACGTCGTCAAGCTGGGGAGCGCCAGCCATGTGCACACCGAGGTGTACGACGAGGTCCTCGCCCTGCGCCAGCGCGGCGCGCAGGTGCTCGTCATCGCGGGCGGCGCCGCCGGCATCCGCGAGCACTACGACCGCATCGGCCGTGCCGTCCGCACCCTGACCACCCGCGGCGGCGACGAGGTCCGCTACTGCCCTCCGCAGGAGACGCCGTACATCGTCGCCGCGTACGAACAGGTCACCCTGCCCCGCATCGAGCAGGAGCTGACCCGGCGCGGACTGTCGGTGTTCGCCGCCGTCGCCCGCACCGGCTCGCTGGTCAGCGCCACCGTCAACGGACCGCTGCGGGCCGTCGAGGACGGCAAGGTCCGCATCGTGCGCGACCACCGCGCCGGCACCGTCTGCGCCCTGGACGTGCCCCGGCTCCGGGCCCTGCTCGACACCTTCGACGTCGTCTGCCTCAGTCCACCCGTCGCCGACGTCGAAGGCGGCACGGCCCTCAACGTCGACGCCGACGTCCTCGCGGCCGAAGCGGCCCGCGCCCTGGACGCCGACCACCTACGGCTCGTCACCGGCACCGCCGGACTCCTCACCGACCCCCGCAACCCCACCAGCACCCTCAGGCACGCCCACAAGGGGGAGGGGCAGCGTTACGCCCGGGGCAGGATGCGGCAGAAGGTCCGGGCGGCCGAGATCGCGATGCGCGGCAGCTGCGACATCGCCGTCACCGGTCCCCACACCCTGGCCGCCACCAACGCCACCTGGTTCTGGCGCGCGCCGGCCCCCGCCCCCGACCTCACGCTGCTCGCCCGGTCCGTCGAACTGTCGTCGGTCTCCCGGGACGAGCGGGAGCTGACGGAGTTCCTCGCCGAGTGGTGCACCGACAACCGCATCAAGGCCGAGATCGACACCGTCGGCAACCTGGTCGCCACCCGCGGCTCCGGCCCGCGCCGGCTGCTGCTCCTCGGCCACGTCGACACCGTGCCGCACCGCTGGCCCGCCCGTTGGGACGGCGACGTCCTCACCGGACGCGGCAGCGTCGACGCCAAGGCCAGCCTCGTCACCTTCCTCCAGACCCTCGCGGACGTCGAACTCCCCGACGACGTGCAACTGCGCGTGGTCGGCGCGGTCCAGGAGGAGATCACCGGCGCCGGCGCCTTCCACGTGCGCGACCACTACCCGGCGGACGCCGTGGTCATCGGCGAGCCCAGCGGCGCCGCGGCCCTGACCGTCGGCTACTACGGCCTCATCAAGGTGCGCTACGCGGTGTCCGAGCACACCGGCCACACCGCGGGCAAGGGCGTGCGCACCGCCGGCGACCGGCTCGTCCAGACCCTGGACGCGGCCCGCCGTGAGGTGGCACGGGTGGCCCCCGAAGCCCTGACGGCGGTCCTCGGGGTCCATGCGCTCAACCACGGCGACGTCCAGGCCGGCGAGTCCGTCGTCGACGTGCGCGTGCCCCCCGGGGTCGACGTCGACGCCCTGCTCGACGCGCTGCGGTCCGCGGCCGACGAGCCGGTGCGGATGGACGTCCTGCGGGCCACCCCCGGCAAGTCGACCCCCCGGTCCAACCCGCTGGTCAAGAGCTTCCAGCGGGCCTTCCGGGACGCCGGCACCGCCCCCAGGTTCCTGCTGAAGAAGGGGAGCAGCGACATGAACACCCTGGCCACCACCTGGCACGGGGTCCCCATGGTGGCGTACGGCCCCGGGGACGCCAGCCTCGACCACACGCCGCACGAGCACGTCGACGCCGCGGAGTTCCGTCGTGCGCACCGGGTCCTGACCGCGGCCGTACGGGAGTGGGGGGCCCTGTGAGCACGGCACCGCCGGCCACCGCGTACTGCACCTGCAAGCCCGGCTCCACCGTCTGGCTCACCGGATCGGAGGGCACGGGGCACGGCGTCGCCCGTGCCCTCGCCGAGGGGTTGGCCGCACGGCACCGGAGGGTCGAGGTGCTGGCGGTCGACGCCGCCGGGAGCGAAGGCACCGGGAGCGGCGCCGGCGCTGACGGCGCCGACGACGTGCGCCGTGTCGGTCGGATCGCGCAGGTCCTGGCCGCCAACGGCGTCACGGTGCTGGTGCCCGTGGCCCGACCCGGTGTCGAGGACACCCGACTGGTCGGTGCCTGGCACGAGAAGAGCCGGGCGGCCTTCGTCGAAGTGCCGGTGTCCGCGCCGACCGGAGACCGGACCGTGGCGGAGTCCGCCCGCGCCGTACTGGGACTGTTGACCGAGAGAGGTTTGGCATGAGCATAGCGAGCGTGTCTCCCGAAGTGATCGCGGATCCGGGCGTGGACCAGGGCGGAGAGTTCGCCTTGTCGCATTTGGATGCGTTGGAGTCGGAGTCGGTTCATGTGGTGCGGGAGGTGGCGGGGGAGTTCGAGCGTCCGGTGGTGTTGTTTTCCG